>NZ_JBFAZW010000111.1:0-35488 GCF_040682015.1 Dactylosporangium sp. NPDC051485 | reverse complement strand
CGACGCTCGGGGCGGCGACCCGCACCCGGGCGCCGGCCCGGTCGCCGTAGGCGGCCCCGCGGGCGCCGAGGGTGAGCACCGCCCGGGGCACCAGCCGCAGCAGCGCGTCGATCGAGGCGTCCCCGGCGACGACGGCGGCCTCGTGCTCGTTCACCACGAGGACGTCCACGAGGGCCAGGAGGTCCCCGGGCAGCGGCGCGGCCGGGGCGGCGTTGAGCACGACCGTGGTGCCGGCCGCGGACGCCGCGGCCGCGGCCTCGGCGACGACCGCTGGCGGCACCTCCAGTTGCAGCAGCAGCACGTCCGCGGCGGCGATCGCGGCCCGGTCGGCGGGCTCCAGGGCGGTCAGGGCGGCGTTGGCGCCCGGCGCGACGACGATGCAGTTCTCCGCGGCCGCGTCGACGGTGATGAGCGCGACCCCGGACGGGCCGTCCGTGGTGCGCAGCCCCCGCACGTCGACCCCGGCCGCGACGAGGCCGTCGCGCAGCTGCCGGCCGAAGGTGTCGCCGCCGACCGCGCCGATGAACGCGCAGGCGGCCCCGGCCCGGGCGGCGGCCACGGCCTGGTTGGCGCCCTTGCCGCCGGGAACGGTGCGGAACTCCCCGCCGAGCACGGTCTCGCCGGGGCCGGGCAGCCGCTGGGCGCTCACCACCAGGTCGAGGTTCGCGCTGCCCACCACCACGACGGATACGGTCATACCGTACAGCGCAGCAGACGGAGGCCGGGCGGCGCAACAGATCGCCGATCATGACTGCGGCGGGGCACCGGTCGTGCGGGGTGAGCAGCCGGCCCCTGCTGCGTGTACGGCGGCCTGCCGCGACGACCGTACGCGGGCGGGGCGGCCCGGCGGCTCACCTCGGCGGGGCGGTCCGCTTCCGCAGCGCATCGAGGGCCTTGTCGGCGTGCACGCCCATGCGGATCTCGCTCTTCACCACGGCGAGCACCCGCCGGTCGGTGTCGATGACGAACGTGACCCGCCTGGTCGGCAGGAGCCCGATCGAGCGGCGCACCCCGAACTGCTCGCGCACCGTGCCGTCGGGGTCGGACAGCAGCGGGTAGCCGAGGCTGTGCTTGGCGGAGAACTCGGCCTGCCGCTCGACCTCGTCGCCGCTGACCCCGACCGGCTGCCCGCCGGCCGCCCGCAGCTCGGCCGCGATGTCGCGGAAGTGGCAGGCCTCGATGGTGCAGCCGGCGCTGAGCGCGGCCGGGTAGAAGAACAGCACGACGGGGCCGCCGTCGAGCAGTTCGCCGAGGGAGCGGGGCGTGCCCTGCTCGTCGGGGAGTACGAAATCCTCGACCACGTCACCGACGTCCACGGTGTGCTCCTTCCCGGGAAACGTTGTCCGCTGCCATCCTGCCCGCCCGCCGCTACCGGGTCGGCGGCGGGGATGGCGTGAGGCCGTCGAACACGATGGCGAGCGCCCGGTCTCGCGTCTCGTCGTCGAGGCTGCTGTGGGCGGCGGTCCGGGACATGGCCACCAGCAGGGCGTACACCTCGGGCAGTTCGGCGTCGTCGCGCACCGCGCCGGCCCGCTGGGCCCGCGCGAGCAGGGCGCCCACCGCCCGGCGTAGCCCGTTGCCGGCCTCGGTGGCCGCGCCGTGCACGTCGCCGCCGGCCCCGAGCAGCGCGTCGCCGATGGCGATCTTCGTGGCCGCGTCGGCGACGAGGTGACGGAAGAAGCCGTAGAAGGCGGCGCCGGGGTCGGCCGTGTCGAGCAGCGCCTCGGCCTGCTCGCGCAGCCGGTCGAAGCGCCGCACGAGGACCGCCTGCAGCAGCGCCGCCTTGGTGGGGAAGTGCCGGAAGACGGTGGCGATGCCGACCCCGGCCAGGCGGGCCACCTCCTCGGTTGACGCGGCCTCTCCGCCCCGGCCGAACACGTCCTCGGCCACGTCCAGGATGCGCCCGTGGTTGGCCCGCGCGTCGACGCGTTGGGTCCGCTCGCCCATCCGTCCTCCGTCCCTTGTATCCGAAGTCGTCACTCCGTAGAATCGGAGTCCAGACTTCGGATATCTCGTTGCTGCTGACAGGAGAATCGCATGGCCGAGCCTCGGAGCCCGCGCGAGGTCTTCCTCGCCCTCGTGCACGGCGTCGCGGAGGGTCGCTGGGAGGAGCTTCCCGTGTTGTACGCCGAGCAGACCGACGTCGTGCACCCGTTCCACCCGCGGCGCGCCCCGGCGCTGCGCACCCGCGACGAACTGCGCGAACACTTCCGCCCGACCGGCCTCGGGCCCCTGCTGATCCGCCGGCCGGCCAACATCACCATCCACGAGACGACCGACCCGGAGGTCATCGTGGGCGAGTTCGAGTACCAGGGCACCGTCGCCGGGAGCGGGGAACCGTTCGCGCTGCCGGGCATCTTCGTCCTGCGCGTCCGCGACGGCGAGATCGTCAGCTCCCGCGACTACTTCGACCACCTGGCCTCGGCAAGGGTCCGCGGTCAGCTGGACGCCCTGGTCGCGCCGCCGGCCGGCGAGCGCTGAGCGGGGCGGGTCGCATGCGCCGGCAGGGCCCGGCCGGGGGGACGGCCGGGCCCTGCCGGAGCCGGGTTCAGTAGATCGTCACGCCGAAGTGGCTGGCCGCCGCGCGGGCGGGCTGGAAGAACGTCGTCCCGCCGCTGGTGCAGTTGCCGCTGCCGCCGGAGGTGAGGCCGAGCGCCTTGTTGCCGTCGTAGAGCGGGCCGCCGGAGTCGCCGCCCTCGGCGCACACGGTGGTCTGGATGAGGCCGGTCACGGTGCCGCCCGGGCTGCCGCTGTAGCGGACCGTGACGCCGAGCGCGGTCACCCGCCCGGTGTGCGTGCCGGTGGTCGAGCCGGTGCGGGTGACGTTCTCGCCGACGAAGGCGTCCGCGACGGTGTAGCCGCCGGGGTGGGACAGCGACGTGTTGGAGTAGCGCACGAGCGCGTAGTCGCTGCCCGGGAAGGTGTACCCCACGTTCGAGCCGATGAGGGTGCTGTGGCTCGAGTTGGTGTACCACGTGGAGGCCACCGCCCCGCAGTGCCCGGCGGTGAGGAAGTAGTAGGTGCTGCCGCTGACCACGTTGAAGCCGAGCGAGCAGCGGTACGAACCGCCGTAGATCGCCGCCCCGGCGGACAGCAGCGGCGAGAACACCCCGGCGGCGCGCTCGATGCGCACCGCGCCCGAACTCTGCCGGATCTTGGCGAGCGCGGCATCGGAGACGCTGCTGTCGGCGGTGACCACGACGCGACCGGTGGCGGCGTCGGTGTGCCAGGCGATCCCGGCGACTCCGGTGTGCTCCACGGCGTCGCTGGCGGCCGCGAGCTGGCCGGCGCTGTACGACACGGGCGCCGCGGAGGCGGCCCCGGGCAGGGCGAGGGCCCCGGCCGCGAGTGCGCCGGCCGCGACGGCGATCAGCCGTCCGACGTGGCGACGCGCGTGCATTGTGTTGACCATCGTCAACTCCTTTCGGGCCGGGCGGGTGAAGGGTGGTCCCGCCGGCTTTCTGACACGTGCGTTTGAGTATTTATATGTATCTATAAGATCGCAAGCTGGACGGCGAACATCGGTGCGGCTCGGCTGGGCAGTCCCGGAGGCGGTCGTCAGCCGCCGGCGAGCCGGGCGTTGTGGTCCGGTGCGACGTGCGTGAGGAGTACGGCCTCACCGAGACCTCACCGGTCGCGCATCGTTTCCCCGTGGTGGTCAGCGCGTGGCGCTCGCGTGCCGGGCGTGTTCATCACGTGCGGGGTGGTGTGTGCTCCGGTGCGCGCATGGCTTCCCCCGCGGTGGTCAGCGCGTGGGCGGGTCAGGAGCGGGCGTCAGGGCGCCGCGGATTCGATGCCGGCGCCGGGCGTGGCGGCGAGGCGGCGGGCCTCGGTGATCAGGCGGGTCGAGCCGCGCCGGGCGGCGACCTCCACCAGGCCCTCGATCCGGACCGGCCCCGGGGCGGCCGCAGCGGTCTGCGCGGCCAGGGTCAGCAGGTCGGGCGTGCCGCGCGGCGCGGAGGGCGCGGCCAGCAGCGCCGGCAGCGCGGCGGCGAGCACCCGGACCACGCTGCGCGGCGCGCCCGCGGCGGCGGCGTCGCGCAGCGGCTGGACGGTGCGCCCCAGCGGCACCGCCCCGGCGACGGCCAGGGCCCCGAGGTGCTCGCCGGCCAGCTCGGCGTCGAAGGCGCCCTGCCCGGCGAGCAGCAGCAGCGCGTCCACGGCGGCCACGCGGTCCGGCTCGTGCCGGGCGGCCAGCCCGTACGCGACCCCGATCGCCGTCGCCGGCCCCGGGTCCCCGGCCGCCTCGGCGAGCAGGGGAAGCACCGCCGCCCCGCCGCGGACGTCCATGTCGGCGGCGGCGGCCACGCCCGGCAGCGCGAAGGCCGCGGTCAGCCCCCGGTGCCAGGGCAGCAGTCCGGGCCACAGCAGGTGCCAGGACGTGCCGTGGTCGGCCTTCGGATGCATCCAGCCGAGCAGTGCGTGGTCCTCGGCCCCGTCCGGCCCCGGGTCGGTCGAGACCTGGACGCGTACCGGTGGCAGGTGCTCGTGCTCGTGGTCGTGGTGGCCGGCCGGACCGCCCGGCCGCGGCGAGACGGTCGCGACGCGCCACCGCGGGGCCGCAAGGCCGTCGCCGCGCAGCCGGGCGGCGACCCGCCCCGCCGCCGGGGTGGCCAGGCGCTCGGCCCGCGCGGCGGCGGGCTCGTCGGGCCCGGGCGGGACGCGCAGCAGCGCCTGGGCGAGGTCCCAGGGCCACGGCCGCGCCGCACCGAGTGCCGCCAGCCGCTCGAGCAGCGCCGCGGTGTCGAGCGCGCCCCCGGCCGACGTCGGCGCCGACAAGAGCCCACCCGCGGACAAGAGCCCAGCCGTGGTTGAGACCCCATCCGCGGCCGAGAGCCCGTCCGCGGGCAGGTGCACCGCGATCTCGGCGAGGCGGGCGCGCAACAGGCGGTGCGGCGGCGGTATCCGTCGATCGGCCGGCTCGCGCAGGCGCAGGACCCGGTGGGCCTTGGTCAGCTCGGCGGCCCAGCCCTCCCGGAGCCTGCGCCCCGGCTCGACCCCGGCGGCCGTCAGCAGCAGGCCGGTGAACGCGCCGCACAGGCAGTGCGCGTCCCACTGGTGCTGGCCCATGCCGTCGCGGTGCCGCTCCACGACCGGCCGCACGGCGCGCCGCATGCGCTCCCGGTCGCTCGCGTGGAGCCGCACCACGCCGTCGAGGATGCGCTCCAGGGGCGGCAGCGCGGTGAACGGCCGCCCGCTGTAGAAGGCGGCGATCTCCTCGGCCAGCTCGTCCGGGTCGCCGATCGGCGGCGGTGCGGGGGCCGGGGGCGCCGGGGCGGGCAGCGCGTCGTCGAGCGACACGGCGGCGACGACCGGCGGCGCGGGCGCGGCGCCGTGCTCGGTGGCCAGCGCCGCCGCGCGCTCCCGCAGCTCGACGGCCGGATGCTCGGCGGCGAGGGCGAGCACGGCGGCGACGTCCGCGGCGCGCCCCGGGTGCCGCCGGGCGAGTGCGTCGAGCCAGCCGAGCTGGGCGCGCACGAGTCCCTTGTCGGGCCGCTGCACGACGGCCCGGGACGGCTCCAGCACCGCGTTCACGTCGAGGTCGGCGACGGTCCGCAGGAGCTTCTGCGCGGCGGCCGCGACGGGCGCGGGACCGTCGGCGAGCAGCCGGAGCAGGTCACCGGCGTGCGCGGCCGCCTCGGCCGGGGTCGGCGCGAGCTCGGCCAGCAGGCCGAGGATGCCGCGCAGCGCGGCCGGGCGGTCGCCACGCACCAGCCGCCCGGTGCAGCCGCGCAGCAGCGCGGCCCGGTCCAGGCGGCCCTCGGCGGCGAGCTCGGCCAGGGCGAGGATGAGGGCCCGCTTTCCGCCGGGGCGGCCGGTGTCCCAGACGGTCAGCTTCTCGCCGGCCCCGTCGACGGTGAAGACGAGCGGCGCCAGGGCGTCGAGGAACGGGTCGCGGCGCAGCCGCTCGGCGATGGGCCGCGAGCGCAGCCGCTCCTCGCCCGGGAAGCCGAGGTCGTCCATCCACCGCAGCACGAACCAGTCGGTCGCCGGCGGCGCCGACCCGGTCGCGATGACCAGCGCCGCGACGAACTCCCACCGGTGCCGGTCGAAGTCGGTGGCGCGCCGGTCGGCGAGGCGCGCGGCGAGCTCTGGCAGCCAGCCGGCGCCGCGGGCCCGGGCCGCGCCGATGACGGCCTGCGCGGTGTGCCGGTCGAGGCCCATCGACGGCCGGTCCAGGATGCGGGCGGCCGCCGCCGCGCTCGGCGCGGACCCGATCGTGGCCACCGCCAGGGCGGCGAGCTCGTCGCCGCTGCAGTGGTTGTCGGAGTGTCGCCTGACGTGGGCGAGCAGCTCGCGGGCCAGCGCCGCCCGGCCGGCGTCGTCCAGCGCATCGACCGCCTCGGCGACGGCCGCCACGCGTCCGCGCCGGATGAGCTCGAGGTCGATGACGTTCACGGGAAGAGGCTAATGCTGTGACCGCGAACGTTCGCCGGGGTGGCGTTGTTCGGGCGGGATGCGGCCGATCCGGTGCGCCGCCGATGGCGGGCCCGTGGCCGCCGCGGGACAGGTCGCCGCCGCCCTCGGGGGAATGCCCCGCGATTCCCTAGTGTTCCTATAGGCATTAGACAAGATCCCGCGCCGCAGCTAAGGTCATCGACAGGTTATGAGTGTCAGCGTCAAGCCCTGGCTTGCTGACCGGCAACCCTCCGTCGCGGGGGGTGCTCCAGGTGACGACCTGGCGGCGCAGACCCATGTGCCGCAAGCGCGAGCGGCGTGCGGTGGCGCGCCAGGTGGAGGACAGGGTAATGACGCGTGTGATCGCTCGTCGGCACATTGATGTGCAGCGCGTGGCCGCCTCGTTGTGTCGCACGCCACTGGCTGTCCGCCGCACTCGGTAGTCCACCAACTCATCCATGAGCGCGCGGCCTGCCGGCATCGGCCGGTCCTCGACCGCATTTCTGGTCCGTCTCGTCGAAAGCGATCCCTCATGTCTGATTCGTCCGAGTTCCTGCACCTGGCCGTCGCCCTGGAAGGCGTCGGCTGGCACCCCGCCGCGTGGCGCGAGCCCGACGCCCGCCCGCTGGACCAGTTCACGCCGAAGTACTGGGTGGAGCTGGTGCAGCAGGCTGAACGCGGTCTGCTCGACTTCGTCACGATCGAGGACGGGCTGCGGTTGCAGTCCGACAATCCACTGCAGCCGGACGAGCGCACCGACCGGGTCCGGGGCCGCCTCGACGCGACGCTCATCGCGGCCCGCGTCGCGCCGGTGACGAGCCACATCGGCCTGGTGCCGACGGCGATCGTCAACCACACCGAGCCGTTCCATCTGTCCAAGGCGATCGCCACGATCGACTACGCCAGCACCGGCCGCGCCGGCGTTCGGGTGCAGTTGGACGTCCGCGCCGACACCAACGCGCATTTCGGGCGTCGCGAGATCCCACCGCTGACCAGCGAGGACTACGCCAACCTCCAGGCCGGCATCGAGGTCGCGGACCTGCAGCAGCGGCTGCGCGACTCCTTCGACGAGGCCGCCGACTACGTCGAGGTGCTGCGCCGGCTCTGGGACAGCTGGGAGGACGACGCGGAGATCCGTGACGTCGCCACCGGCCGGTTCATCGACCGGGACAAGCTGCACTACATCGAGTTCCAGGGCCGCTGGTTCTCCGTGAAGGGACCCTCGATCACCCCGCGGCCGCCGCAGGGGCAGCCGGTCGTCACCACGCTGGGCCACGTGTCGATCCCGTTCCAGCTCATCGCCCGCTCCGCCGACGTCGGGTTCGTCACGCCATACGACGCCGCACAGGCGGCGGAGATCGTGTCGGAGATCCGTGCGGAGCAGCGGGCGGCCGGGCGCGAGCACGAGACGGTCCATGTGTTCGGCGACCTCGTCGTCTTCCTGGACGACAGCCGTGCGGCGGCCGTGGCCCGCAAGCAGCGGTTGGACGAGCAGGCCGGGGTCGAATACGGCAGCGACGCACTGATCTTCACCGGAACCCCGGCCGAGCTGGCCGACCTGCTGCTGGAGTGGCGCGCCGCCGGGCTCAGCGGCTACCGCCTCCGCCCCGCCGCGGTGCCGCACGACCTGACCCAGATCACTGACGGGCTCGTCCCCGAGTTGCAGCGCCGCGGCGCCTTCCGTACCGCCTACGAAGCAACGACCCTGCGTGGGCTCCTCGGCCTGCCCCGCCCGGCCAACCGGTACGCCACCACCGCCGCGCCCGAGCCGGCGGCGATCACTCCATGAGCGCGCCACGCAAGCAGGTCCACCTCGCAGCGGGATTCCCCGGCGTCAACAACACCACCGTGTGGAGCGACCCTGCCGCGGGCAGCCAGATCGCGTTCGACTCGTTCCGGCATGTCGCCCAGACGGCCGAGCGGGGCAAGTTCGACTTCTTCTTCCTGGCCGAGGGGCTGCGGCTGCGCGAACAGGGCGGGAAGATCTACGACCTGGACATCGTCGGGCGGCCCGACACCTTCACCGTGCTGGCCGCCCTGGCGGCCGTGACCGAGCACATCGGCCTGACCGGCACGATCAGCTCCACGTTCAACGAGCCCTACGAGGTGGCGCGGCAGTTCGCCAGCCTGGACTGGCTCTCGGGCGGCCGGGCGGCGTGGAACGTGGTCACCAGCTGGGACGCGTTCACCGGGGAGAACTTCCGTCGCGGCGGCTACCTGCCCCAGGACCAGCGCTATACGCGAGCGAAGGAATTCCTGCAGACCGCGGGCGAACTGTGGGACTCCTGGCGCGGCGACGAGATCCTCGCCGACAAGGCGTCCGGGCAGTTCCTCGCCACGCCGACGCCCGGGGCGTTCGCGCACGCCGACGCGCAGTTCGACATCCGTGGCCAGTTCAACGTGCCCCGCAGCCCGCAGGGCCGTCCCGTGGTCCTGCAGGCCGGCGAGTCCGACGAAGGGCGCGAGTTCGCGGCGTCGTCCGCCGACGTGATCTTCTCCCGGTACTCGCAGTACGACGAGGCACGGGCGTTCTACGCCGACGTGAAGCACCGCCTCGCCAGGTACGGCCGCAGCCGAGACGACCTGCTGATCCTCCCGGCGACCGGGTTCGTCCTGGGCGACACCGACGCCGAGGCGGCCGAACTCGCCCGTGAGGTGCGGCTGGCGCAGGTCTCACCCGCGACCACGATCAAGTTCCTCGAACAGCTGTGGAACACCGACCTGTCCGACCACGACCCCGACGGGCCGCTGCCGGCGTTCGACCCGGTGGTCAGCGACGTCGACGGCTCGATCGCCAAGGGCAACGCCGGAGCCCGCCTGCTCGCCAAGGACCCGATCGGCCTGGCCAACCAGTGGCGCGCCAAGGCCACGGCCGAGCACCTGACCAGCCGCGAACTGATCATCGAGGTCACCGCCCGCAACATCTTCGTCGGCTCGCCGGCCACGGTCGCCGAGGAGATCGACAGGTTCGTCCAGCAGGACGCCAGCGATGGATTCATCATCGGCGCCCACGTCGTCCCGGCGGGCCTGGACGCCTTCGTCGACAAGGTGATCCCGCTGCTGCAGGAGCGCGGCGTCTACCGCACCGAGTACGCGGGAACGACGCTGCGCGACCACCTCGGCCTCACGCCACTGGCGGCGCCCGCGGCCCACCCGCCGATCCGGATCAGCGCATGACACCCGGCACCCTGCGCCGTGCCGCGACACGGCTCGCGGCCAGCAACCCTGAGAGGTAGACATGTCCAAGCCGATCAAGCAGGTCCACCTGGCCGCCCACTTCCCGGGTGTCAACAACACGACCGTGTGGAGTGACCCGGCCGGCGGCAGCCACATCGAGTTCGAGAGCTTCAAACACTTCGCGCAGACCGCCGAGCGGGGCAAGTTCGACTTCCTGTTCCTGGCCGAGGGGCTGCGGCTGCGCGAACAGGGCGGGAAGATCTTCGACCTGGACGTCGTCGGGCGGCCCGACACCTTCACGGTGCTGGCCGCGATCGCCGCGGTCACCGAGCACCTCGGGGTGACCGGGACGATCAACTCCACGTTCAACGAGCCCTACGAGGTGGCGCGGCAGTTCGCCAGCCTGGACTGGCTCTCCGACGGCCGGGCGGCGTGGAACGTGGTCACCAGCTGGGACGCGTTCACGGGGGAGAACTTCCGCCGCGGCGGCTACCTGGCCCAGGACCAGCGTTACGAGCGGGCCGAGACGTTCCTGCAGACCGCGATCGAGCTGTGGGACTCGTGGCGGGGCGACGAGATCGTCGCCGACAAGGAGACCGGCCGGTTCCTGTCCACCCCGGCACCGGGACGCTTCGCCCACCGGGACGCGCACTTCGACATCGCCGGGCAGTTCAACGTGCCGCGCAGCCCGCAGGGCCGTCCGGTGATCCTCCAGGCCGGCGACTCCGACGCGGGGCGCGAGTTCGCCGCCGCCCAGGCAGACGCGATCTTCACGAGCCGCACGGAACTCAAGGCCGGACAGGCGTTCTACACCGACGTGAAGAACCGGCTGGCCAAGTACGGCCGCACCTGGGACCAGCTGCTGATCCTGCCCGCGGCGACCTTCGTGCTGGGCGATACGGACGCCGAGGCCGCCGAGATCGCCCAGCAGGTGCGACTCGCGCAGGTCTCGCCGCCGACCGCGATCGCGTTCCTCGAACAGCTCTGGAACACCGACCTGTCCAGCTTCGATCCCGACGGTCCGCTGCCGAGCTTCGACCCGGTCGTCAGCGACGTCGACGGGTTGATCTCGAAGGGACGGGCCAGCGTCCGGCAACTCACCAAGGATCCGGTCGCCCTGGCCAACCAGTGGCGCGAGATCGCGGCGGCCAAGAACCTCTCCGCCCGCGAGCTGATCGTCGAGGTGACCGGCCGGCAGTCCTTCGTCGGCTCGCCCGACACCATCGCGACGGCGATCAATCATCTCGTGCAGGAGGACGCCAGCGACGGTTTCATCCTGGTCCCGCACATCACCCCGGCCGGACTGGACCCGTTCGTCGACAAGGTGGTGCCGCTGCTGCAGGAGCGTGGCGTCTTCCGCACCGAGTACGAGGGCAGCACGCTGCGCGAGAACCTGGGCCTTGCCCCTGGCGGCGGGCAGAGCAGTGGCAGCGCCGCATGACCGGGGCCCGGCGAGCGAGTCACCGGCAGGGCAGGCGTGACGCTTCGTTCGCGCCCGTAGCAAAGCGAGGATGCCAATGAAGTTCATCACCATCACCCTGATCGTCCACGCGCCCGACCCGGTGACGGGCGCGCAGAAGTCGACCCACGAGCGGTTCGCCGAGGTACTGAAGAACGCGCTGCTGGCCGAGGAGCTCGGCTTCGACGGGTTCGGCGTCGGCGAGCGGCACGAGCGCCCCTTCATCTCGTCCTCGCCGACCGTCGTGCTCAGCCACATCGCCGCGCTGACCACGCGGATCCGCCTGTTCACGGCGGTCACCACCCTGAGCCTGCTCGACCCCGTCCGCGCCTTCGAGGACTACGCCACCCTCGACCACCTCTCCCAGGGCCGGCTGGACCTGATCATCGGCAAGGGCAACGGCGAGGCGCAGCGCAAGCTGTTCAACGTCACGCCCGAGGACCAGTGGGACCGCAACGCCGAGTCCTACGAGGTGTTCCGCAGCCTCTGGCACGAGAACAAGATCACCTACGCCGCGAAGTTCCGGCCGCAGCTGCAGGACGCCGAGGTCTGGCCGCGGCCCTACCAGCGCCCGATCCGGATCTGGCACGGCAGCGCCACCAGCAGGGAATCGGTGGACCTGGCCGCCCGCTACGGCGATCCGCTGTTCTCCGCGAACGTCACCAACCCGATCGACCCGTACGCGGAGCTGATCGACTACTACCGCGACCGCTGGGTGCACTACGGCCACGACCCGAAGCTGATCACCATCGGTGCCGGCTCCGCGGGCTTCTACGCCAGCAGGAACAGCCAGGACGCGATCGAGACGTACCGGCCGATCTTCGCGGGTCATCTCAAGTTCGCCGAACGGCTCGGCGTCCCGCCGGTGTTCCCGACGCTGGACGACTTCGTCGAGCGCTCGTCCGCCCTGATCGGCAGCCCCGCGCAGATCATCGACAAGGTGCACCGCTACCACGAACGGTTCGGTCACCAGGTGCTGCACCTGCAGGCGGACGCAAGCGGCCTGACCGACGCCCAGCACCGGGACAGCCTGGAACTGTTCCAGGCCGAGATCGCCCCCGTGCTGCGCCGGGAGATTCCCGACCCGCCCCTGGGCTGGGAGCCCGGCCCGATCGTCTCCGACGAGGTGGCGGCGGGCACCAGTACCGAATCCGTCAGCGGCATCGCCGCGCCCATCACCGTCACCGGCTGAAAGACTCGACATGACCCGTACGCCATTGGCCATCCTCGACCTCGTCCCGATCTCCACCGGCTCGAACGCGACCGAGGCACTGCGCAACAGCATCGATCTCGCCCAGCGCGCCGAACGCGCCGGCTACGCGCGCTACTGGTTCGCCGAACATCACCTGAACCCCGGTGTGGCCGGCACCTCACCCGCGCTCGTACTGGCCCTGACCGCGGCCGCCACATCGCGCATCCGCCTCGGCTCCGGCGCGGTGCAGATGGGACACCGCACGGCCCTGTCGGCGGTCGAGGAGTTCGGTCTGCTCGACGCGTTGCACCCCGGCCGTTTTGACCTGGGGCTGGGCCGATCCGGCGGTAAGCCGAAGCTGCTCGACGGCGAACTGTCCGCCGGTGACGCGAAGCCGGCGCAGCCCAAGGTGCCGGCCGGGGAGCAGGCGAAGGTCGTCGATGGGCGCCACCCGACCGGGCTGCGGATTCCGAAGCAGTTCTCGTTCCTCAAGCTGCTCGACTCACCCCGGTTCGCGCTGCAGAAGCGGCTGATCACCCTGCCGGAGGCGAAGCCGCAGGACTACGCCGAGCAGGTCGACGACGTGCTCGCGCTGATCGCCGGGACCTACAAGTCGCCCGAAGGCGAGGAAGCGCACGTCGTGCCTGGGGAGGACGCCGACCTGGAGATCTGGATCCTCGGCAGCAGCGGCGGCGAGAGCGCCGAGGTCGCTGGACATCGCGGGGTGCGGTTCGCCGCGAACTACCACGTCAGCCCGGCCACGGTGCTGGAAGCGGTCGACGCCTACCGTGCGGCGTTCGTGCCCTCGCAGGTGCTGACGCAGCCCTACGTGTCCGTCAGCGCCGACGTCGTCGTCGCCGAGGACGAGGACCGCGCCCGGGAACTGTCCACCGGATACGGGCTGTGGGTGCGCAGCATCCGCACCGCCGAGGGCGCCATCCAGTTCCCGACGCCCGAGCAGGCGCGCCAGCATCAGTGGACGGACGAGGAGCGCGAGCTGGTGCAGGACCGGGTCGACACGCAGTTCGTCGGCTCGCCCGCCCAGGTCGCGGACCAGCTCGAGCAGCTCCGTGACGCCACCAGCGCGGACGAGCTCATCGTCACGACCATCACCCACGACCATGCCGACCGGGTCAGGTCGCATGAGCTGCTGGCGCAGGAGTGGGGACGGCGGGGCTACCTGTGAGCACCGGGGTCAGCCGGTAGCGCCGCGTAGTGCTGCGTGGCCGCGGCCACGTGCGCGATGCATGCCATGTGCTTATTGGGGGATTTGCACGGCGTGCATCGCCGCGCGGCGGCGCAGCCGGAAGCCCAGCTGCTCGTAGAGGCGGATCGCGTTGACGTTGGTGGCCACGGCGTGCATGAACGGGGTCTCCCCGCGTTCGCGGATGCCGGCGGCGACGGCGAGGACGAGCCGGGTGCCCAAGCCTTGCCCGCGGAACTCGGCGTCGGTGCACACGGCGCTGATCTCGGTGAAGCCGGGCGGGTGTAGCCGCTCGCCGGCCATCGCGATCAGCCGCCCGTGGCGGCGGATGCCGAGGTAGGCACCCATCTCGATCGTCCTGGGCAGGTACGGGCCGGGCTTGGTGCGCTCGATCAGCTCCAGGATCTCAGGGACGTCGTCCGCCGTGAGCAGGACCGCTTCGGGGTCCGGTCGCGGCTGGACGGACTCGTCGATGAGTTGCACACCTTCACCGCCGCCGACCGCCTGCCACCCGGCCGGCGCACTGACCGTGGGCGGCAGGCCCACGGTCCCGCCGGGGCCGAGCAGACCGGCGAGGTCGGCCCAGTCCTGCTCGGTCGGCTGGTCGGGGATTCCGGTCCACGGGGACACGTCGGTGCGGTAGCGGGCCACCTCGCCGCGGCGCTCGGCGAAGTGGGTGTGGTGGCTGTTCAGCGAGGCCAGCGCCGGGTTGTCCAGCGCCCGGGTGGGCGTGCCGTCCGCGGCGGTGGTCAGGTCCAGGCCGAACGCGAGCAGCCGTGTTCCGCCGTCCACGACGCGGGTCTCCCGCTCGGGCAGGCGCGAGAATCCCAACTGCTCGTACAGGCGGTGCGCGCCGAGCATCTGCGGGCCGCTGTTCATCACCACCGCGACCGCGTAACGGGCCCGGGCCAGGTCGATCACGTGCTCCACCAGCAGCCGCCCGACTCCGCGCCGGCGTGCGGCAGGGGAGACGGCCAGCAGCCGGAAGTCCAGTTCGCCGGGGCGTGCCAGTTCGCTGAGCCGCGCGCCCGGGCGTGGGGTGGCCACGGTCCCGAGCAGCTCGCCGCTGCCGACGTCCACGGCGACCCACACCTGATGTTCGACCGCGCGGGCGGCGACGTCCCGGATGTCGGCCCGGTAGACGTCGCTGATCGTGTAGTCGTGGCGGTAGGCCGCCTCGCTCAGCTCACCGGCGGCGTCGTACTCGCTCGCGCTGACCAGCCGGACCTCGATGTCAGCCATCGTTTCGCACGTCCTGTTCCCGTGGCTATTCCCTACTATGCCTACCGGGATAATAGCATTCAACAAGGGCTGGGCGAGGTCCCCCACGGCGGCGGCGTGCGTCCCCGCCGCCCGCGGGTTTCCGGTTACGCTGCGCCCATGCGAGCGAGCGGAACGTTCAGCGTGCAGCACTTCGTCCCCACCGCGGTCGCCCCGGACCCCGCGATCGCCACGGCGCTGCCGGTCGGGCTGGCTCAGATGGAGAAGGCGTTCGACGGCGAGATCGCCGGCCGGGCGGCGACCCTGTTCACGTCCGCGTTCGACCAGGCGTCGGGGGTCGGGACGTACATCGCCATGGAGTCCTTCGAGGGGAGCGTCGGCGGGCGGCCGGGCGCGTTCAACTTCGTGCACTCGGCGTCCACCTCGGGCGGCGAACGCACCGGGGAGTACTTCGCGATCGTCCCGCGCAGCGGCACCGGCGAGCTGGCCGGGATCACCGGGACCGGCGGCCTGGCGGTCGACGCGGACGGCACGCACCGGATCTGGCTCGACTACGAACTGCCGCTGTAGCGACCACGAGCCGCCGCAAGTGGTGGCGGGTTCGCGATAACCCGGTGCGGGACGGTCACGGGGTGTGTCGTAATGTCGGGATGGTGAGCACTCCTGGCACCGAGCGCCCCGTGCGCACCCGCATCGCGCCGTCGCCGACCGGCGACCCGCACGTGGGCACCGCGTATGCCGCGCTGTTCAACCTCGCGTTCGCCCGCCGTAACGGCGGCGAGTTCATCCTGCGGGTCGAGGACACCGACCGCACGCGCTACGTCGAGGGCAGCGAGCAGCAGGTCTTCGACACCCTGCGGTGGCTCGGGTTCAGCTGGGACCAGGGCCCGGACGTGGGCGGCCCCGCCGCGCCCTACCGGCAGTCCGAGCGCCTGCCGATCTACCGCGAGGTGGCCGACCGGCTGCTCGCCGACGGGCACGCCTACGAGTGCTGGTGCTCCTCCGAGCGGCTCACGCAGATGCGCGAGCGCCAGCAGCAGCTCAAGATCCCGACCGGCTACGACCGGCTCTGCTACGGCAAGACCCGCGAGGAGCGGGCCGAGCTGCCGGGCTACACCGAGGTCCCGGTGCTGCGCATGCTCGTGCCGGCCGACGCCCGGATCGCCTTCACCGACCTCATCCGCGGCGCGATCACCCCGCCGCAGCCCGACGACCAGGTCATCCTCAAGGCGGACGGGTTCCCGACCTATCACCTGGCCGTGGTCGTGGACGACAACGCGATGGGCGTCACCCACGTCATCCGCGGCGAGGAGTGGATCAGCTCGACGGCCAAGCACCTGCTGCTGTACCGCTGGCTGGGCTGGGCGGAGCCGCAGTATGCCCACATGCCGCTGCTGCGCAACGCCGACCGCTCGAAGATCAGCAAGCGCAAGAACCCGGCCGCCCGCCTCAAGTGGTTCCAGGAGGAGGGCTACCTCCCCGAGGCCCTGGTCAACTTCCTCGCCCTCATGGGCTACTCCATGCCCGACGGCAAGGAGATCTTCACCTTCGACGAGGTCGTCGAGTCCTTCGACTTCGCCCGCGTCAACCCGGTCGGCCCGGTCTTCGACATCGACAAGCTGAACTGGCTCAACGGCCACTACCTGCGGGCCCTGGACGACGACGCGTTCCTGTCGGCCGCCGAGCCGTTCCTGCCCGCCGGCCTCACCCCGGACGACATCCGCACCCTGGTGGTGCCGCTGCGCGAGCGGACCAAGAAGCTCGCCGAGCTGCCGGAGCAGCTGGACTGGCTGGCCGCCGAGACGGTCGAGATCCAGCCGGCCGACCTGGCCAAGCACGGCCTGCCGCCGGCCGACGCCCGCACCGCCCTGGAGGCCTTCGCCAAGACCCTGGAGGCCCTCGACCCGTTCGAGAAGGCCCAGATCACGGCGTCGATGGACGCGGTGGTGGCCGAGTCGGGGCTGAACCGCCGCCGCTCGTTCATGACCGCCCGCCTGGCCCTGGTCGGCAAGCCGGTCTCGCCGCCGCTGGACGACACCATCGTCGCCCTGGGCCAGGACCGCACCGTGGCCCGCCTGCGCCACGCCGCCGCCTCCCTGGACGGCTGAGCCTCGTCGCCCCGAGCCCGCCGCCGAGATGCTCAGCGGCGGGCGAAGAGCACGGTGCTCGGCGTCGGGGTGGACGGGTCGAGGTTGAGTTCGGCCTCGACGGTGAAGCCGGCCTCCCGCAGGTGGGCGGTCATCTCGGCCGCGGTGCGGCGGTGGACGTACACGTGCATCGGGTGGCCGCCGTAGCCCTCCGTCTTCAGCCGGGTGCCCTCCCCGCCGTGGAAGCCGACGGCCAGCGGGGCGCCCGGGCGCAGCACGCGGTGGAACCCGGCCAGGATCTGCGGCAGGGCCTCGTCCGGGGTGTGCACCAGCGACCACCAGGCGAGCAGGCCCGACAGGGAGGCGTCCGCGAGCTCCAGCCGGGTCATGGAACCGACCTCGAAGCGCACGCCCGGGTGGTCACGGCGGGCCACCTCGATCATCCCGGGGGACAGGTCCAGGCCGAAGGCGTCGACGCCCGAGGCGCGCAGGTGGGCGGTCACGTGGCCGGGGCCGCAGCCGATGTCGGCCACCGGGCCGTCGCCGCCGGTCAGGGTGGCGAACAGGGCGAGCGCGGCGCGCACGTACGGGTCGGCGGTCAGGGAGTCGCGGACCGTGTCGGCGTAGGCGGTGGCGACCGCGTCGTAGGAGACGCGGGTGTCGGTGAGCCAGTCCGTCATGGTGTCACCGTAGTGCCGGTGGGTCACAGCGGTGGGGCGCCGTCGCAGCGGCCTGCCCGAGGCTCGTGCGGACCGATCGAGGAACGGCTATGGTTGAGGCCGAACACGATTGCGGCGAATCGTGGCTTCTGGCCGTACCCAATGATCGGGAATGGAAGTCATGAGCTCTCGGAAGCTCGCCGGCGCCGCGATCGCGGTCGTGCTGGCGTTCAGTGGCATCGTCTGGCAGGCGGGCGGCGCATCGGCCGCGCCCGGGTGGACCGGGACCTGGGGTGTGGCGCCGCAGAGCAGCGGCACCACGTTCAACCAGCAGACGCTGCGGCAGGTCGTGCACACCAGTATCGGTGGCACGGCGGCGCGGATTCGGCTCTCCAACACGTTCGGCAGCCAGGCGGTTGCCGTCGCTGACGTGCACATCGCCCGGCGTACCTCGGGCAGCTCCATCGACCCCGCAACCGACCGGGTGGTCACGTTCGCCGGCGCGGGACAGGTCTCGATCCCGGTGGGCGGCAGCGTCACCAGCGACGCCGTGACCTTCACCGTGGACCCCGGCGCCGACGTGGCGGTCAGCTTCTACCTGCCGGCGTCGACCGGCAACGCCACCGTCCACGACTTCGGCAACCAGACGAACTACGTCGCCGGCGGGGACGTGGCCGGCAACGCCTCGCTCGGCGGCGCCCAGACGCGCACCAACTACTTCTTCCTCACCGGGCTCGACGTGCAGAGCACCACGGCCGAGGGGGCGGTGGTGGCGCTCGGCGCGTCGATCACCGACGGGGTCGGGTCGGGCGCGAACGCCAACCGGCGCTGGCCCGACGACCTGGCCGCGCGGCTGCGGGCGGCCGGGCGCGGCATCGGGGTGCTCAACGAGGGCATCAGCGGCAACCGGCTGCTCGCCGATGGCGCCGGGCCGAGCGCCGCCAACCGCTTCGACCGCGACGTGCTCGGCCAGGCCGGGGTCAAGTGGGTCATCTTCGCCGACGACCCGATCAACGACCTCGGCAACAGCGGCGGCGCGGTCACCGGCGACCAGCTCGTCACCGCGACCAAGCAGCTCATCGCCCGCGCCCACGCGGCCGGGGTCAAGTTCCTGTGCTCGACGCTCACGCCGTTCCAAGGGGCCGGATACTGGACGCAGGCCGGGGAGAACGGGCGGCTGGCGTTCAACACGTTCGTGCGCTCGGCCGGCAGCGGCTGCGACGGCGTCGTGGACCAGGACACCGCCACGCACGACCCGGCCCGGCCGACGTGGTTCCTGCCCGCGTACGACTCCGGCGACCATTTGCACCCGAGCGAGGCCGGGCTCCAGGCCATTGCCGACGCCGTCGATCTTTCCCTGTTCGGCACGTCCACCCCGCCCCCGGCCACCGTGGTCAGCCTGCGGGCCCACGCCAACGGCAAGCTGGTCACCGCCGAGAACGCCGGCGCGTCCCCGCTCGTCGCCAACCGCACGGCGGTGGGGCCCTGGGAGCAGTACGACCGCATCGACCTCGGCAGCGGGCGCATCGCCCTGCGCGCGCACGCCAACGGCAGCATCGTCAGCGCCGACAACGCGGGCGCGTCCCCGCTCATCGCCAACCGCGCCGCCGCCGGCTCCTGGGAGACGTTCGACCTGATCCGCAACCCCGACGGCAGCATCTCCCTGCGGGCGCTGGCCAACGGCAAGTACGTCTGCGCCGACAACGCGGGCGCGTCCCCGCTCATCGCCAACCGCACCGCGATCGGCGCTTGGGAGGAGTTCGACCTGCTCTGAGCGCGTCACTCCGGGGTGGCGGCGGCGGTCGCCACCCACGGGGGAGTGCCCGGGCGGGGAGGCGGCCAAGCGGGACTGCTGGTCGCCGCGGTGGCGCTGCTGGTCCGGCCGTGGGTGAGGCCTGGGGCCGGGGCCTGCTCATTCGGGCGTGACGGTTCAGGCGGTACCGTGGCGACCATGTTCAGCGCCGAACTGGGTGACGGGGCCGAGCTGCGAGCGCTGGAGCCGTGGCAGGCCGAGGAGTTC
Organism: Dactylosporangium sp. NPDC051485; assembly: GCF_040682015.1. Taxonomy (NCBI): domain Bacteria; kingdom Bacillati; phylum Actinomycetota; class Actinomycetes; order Micromonosporales; family Micromonosporaceae; genus Dactylosporangium; species Dactylosporangium sp. NPDC051485. Next base: position 16,070 of record NZ_JBFAZW010000111.1, on the reverse strand, counting down.
ATCGCCCACATGGACCGGGCCCGGGCCACCGTCGACCCGTGGATACCGTGGGCGTCGGTCAGCACCGACCTGGAGTCGGCCCGGGCGACGCTGCAGCGCTACGCCGACCTGCAGGCCCGCGACGCCGGCCGGCTCTACGGCATCTGGCTGGACGGGACCCTCGTCGGCGGGTGCATGTTCGTCGCCTTCGACGCCAAGGCCGGCGTCGCCGAGCTCGGCGTGTGGCTGGAGCCGGCCGGGCAGGGCCGCGGGCTGATCACCCGGGCGGCCCGGCTGCTCGTCGACTGGGCCCTGCAGACCCGCGGGCTGCACCGCGTCGAGTGGCGGTGCCGGCCGGACAACACCGCCAGCTCCGCCGTGGCCCGCCGGCTCGGCATGCGCCTCGACGGGGTGCTACGGGAGTCGTACCCCTTCCGCGGCGTCCGCCACGACACCGAGGTCTGGTCGCTGGTCGCCGGCGACCCGCGCCGGCCACCAGAAGCGCTCGCCGAGCAGTAGGGCCAGCGCCGGGACGACCAGGGTGCGCACGAGCAGCGTGTCGACGACCACGCCGATGCCGACGATGACGCCGATCTGGGTCAGCACGATCACCGGCAGGACGCCCAGCACCGCGAAGACCGCCGCGAGCAGGATGCCGGCCGAGGTGATGACCCCGCCGGTGGTCGCGAGCGCCCGGGTGGTGCCGTCCCGGGTGCCCACCCGCGCGGCCTCCTCGCGGGCCCGGGTGGCCAGGAAGATGTTGTAGTCGACGCCGAGGGCGACGAGGAACAGGAAGGCCAGCAGCGGTACCGCGGTGCCGAGCGCCGGGATGCCCAGCCCGTGGCGCAGGACCAGGCTCGCCGCGCCGAGGGCGGCGGCGAAGCTCACCACGACGGTGGCGAGCAGCAGCAGCGGGGCCACCAGCGAGCGCAGCACCGCGATGAGGACGACGAGCACGACGGCGAGCACCAGCGGTACCACCACCAGATCATCGCGAAGGTTGGCGTCGCGCTCGTCGAGGTCCTGCGCGGGTGCGCCGCCGACGAGGGGCTCCGCGCCCGCGACGGCGGCCAGGGCGGCCCGCAGGTCGCGCACGGTCCGGTCGGCGGCGGGGGTGCCGGAGCCGGCGGTCAGGTCCACGTCGAAGGCGGTGAGGGTGCCGTCGTCGGAGCGCTGCGGCTGCTCGACCCGGGCTACGCCGCCGACCCCGCGGGCGGCCGCGACGGCCGGGTCGGCGGCGGCGGAGCGCACGATCACCCGGACGGGCTCGGCCGCGCCGGCCGGGAAGTGCCGGGCCAGGGTCTGCGCGCCGGTGGCCGACTCGACCTCGGTGCGGAACTGGTCGGTCTGGGCCAGGCCGACGCTCGTGCCGGCCAGGCCCGCGGCCAGCCCGGCCAGCAGCACGAGCGAGGCCACCAGGACCCCGCGCGGGCGGCGGCGCACGCCCTCGGCCAGGCGGGCCCACGGGCCGGTGCCGGCCGGGTCGGCGGAGCCCGCGTGCGGCACGAAGGGCCAGAACACCCCGCGCGGCAGCAGGGCCAGGGCGGCGGGCAGCACGAGCAGCCCGAAGACGAGCGCGACGACGACGCCGAGGGCGGCCGCGGCGCCGAGCGTGCGGTTGGTGGTGAGCACCGCGGCGAGCAGCGTGAGCAGGGCCAGGACCACGGTGGTGGCGCTGCCGGCGATCGCCGGCGCGGCCGCGCGGACCGCGGTGAGCAGGGCCGCGAGGCGGTCGTCGCTGCGGCGCAGTTCCTCGCGGTACCGCGCGATGAGCAGCAGCGCGTAGTCCGTCCCGGCGCCGAAGACGAGCACGGAGACGATGCCGCTCACCTCGCCCTCGGTCGGCTGCCCGGCGATGCGCGCCACCCAGGGCAGCAGCTGGGCCACCACCTGGTCGGCCGCGCCGATCACGGCCAGCGGGACGAGCCACAGCAGCGGGCTGCGGTACGTCACCAGCAGCAGCACCGCGACCACGATCGCCGTGGCGACCAGGAGGGTGACGTCGGCGCCGTCGAACGCGGCCGAGATGTCCCGGGCGAACGCCGGGCCGCCGGTGACCTGCACGGTCAGCCCGTCGGGCCGGGCCGCCGCGGGCCCGCCGACCGCGGCCCGGACCCGCTCGACCGCCGCCGCCGCGTCGTCCCGGGCGGCGCCGGGCAGCGGCACCGGCACCAGGGCGGCCCGCCCGTCGCCGGAGGGGACCGCGGGCGGCACCAGGCCGCCGGTCGCGATCCCGGCCAGGGCGCGGCGGGCTGTCTCGATCGCGGCCCGGTCGGCGTCGGTGAGCGCGCCGCCGGCCCGCTCGTAGACGACGAGGGCGGTCTGCTCGCGGCCGCCGGCGAAGCGGTCCTGCAGCTCGACGACCCGGGTCGACTGCCGGCCGGCCGGCAGCCCGTCGGTGGGCCGGTGGGCCGGCTGGGCCGGCGACGTGATGAACGCCAGCGCGGTCAGGCCGGCCGCCGCCAGCAGGATCAGCACCGCCACGATCCGAGCGCGCATGCCCGCACCCTCTCCGGAGATTATTTCGACGATCGAAATGTTCCCCCATGGGATACAGCCGCGAACCCGATCAATGCAAAGATCGACGCAACGGCTGTTAGGTGACGCGCCCCCACGGCGGGTCCCGGATCTTGTACGCTCGCGGCTGCTCCGACCCCCACCCCCACTCCCATGAGGTGTCATGACTCAGCCATATGCCGCGCCGGCGAACGCCTACGCCCCCGGGCCGGGCGGGCAGCCCGCGCTGCGCTGCCGGTTCTGCGGATGTGCGCCGGCGGTGAAGACCACCTTCCGCGGCCACCAGGGCATCATCATCCTGATGCGGTTCCTCAGCCTGCATGGGCCGTTCTGCCGCGACTGCGGCCTGGCCACGTTCCGCGACATGACGTCGAAGACGCTCGTGCAGGGCTGGTACAGCTACGGCTCCGTGATCGCCGCGCCGATCACGGTGCTCATCAACCTGGTCCGCCGGCTCAAGCTCAACAACCTGGGCGCTCCGCAGCCGGCGCCGGACGGCTCCAGCGGCACCCCGATGGACCCGGGCAAGCCGCTGCTGGCCCGCCCGATGACCATCATCGGCCTGTGCATCCCGGTCGCGGTCGTCGTATTCATCATCGTGGTCGCGTCGATGAGCTCGTCCACCACGGCCTGACCCCGACCTGGGCAACCGGCCGTCGATCGAGCCGCCTCGTTGATCCTCCGCGGCGGCGGGTATCCCGCCGTCGCGGAGGAGGGACAACCGCAGCGCGGCCATGACCGCGCGTGGCAACAGTGGCGCCGTTCGCAGTGGGTGCCCGAAGGTTGGGGCCTCGCGGACGATCTTTTGTGAACGAACGGGCCGGGCCCGCATCGGTGACGGTCCGTATTCTCGGGCGGCATGACCATCGATCCCGTGCGTCCGGTCCGTCCCGTGCAAGTGACGGTCGCCGTGTGGTTCCAGCTGGCCGTCGTCGCGCTGTTCCTCGGGGGCGTCGCGCTGGTGATCGCGTACGTGGTGCACGTCGACCACATGATCTCCGCCGCGGCGGCGCGGATGCCGGGCACCGACCCGGACGAGGTGGCGTCGGCGCGCAGCGGCAACGTCACCGGGGTGCTGGTGGTCGGGGTGCCCCTGCTGCTGGCGGCGATCTGGTTCGCGGCCACGCTCTGGCCGGTGCGCCGCGGGTCGAACGTCGGGCGGATCCTCGTGTTCGTGGGCGGGGGCGGGATCCTGCTGCTCGGGCTGACGCAGCTGTGCGGCGGGTTTTTTCCCTTCGGGCTGATCGCGATCGCGCTGGGTGACGGGGACATCATCGGCGAGCCGGCGCCGGTGGACGGCGGGCGGTCCTTCAGCGAGGAGGTGTACGGCCGGTCGGACACCTTCGGTGACGTGGCGGCCATCAGCGGTGGGCTGGGCGCGCTGCTCGTCTTCGGGCTGTTGCTCGCGACGGTGCTGCTGCTGGCGCTGCCGCCCGCGCACCAGTACTTCGTGCCGCGCGCGTCCCTGCCCGCGGGCCCGCCGATGGTGCCCTACGCGGGCGTCCCCGTCGCGTACCCGGCGGGAGCGCACGCGGGCTTCCAGGGGGCGCCGTGGCCGTACATGATCTGCCCCGACCCCTCGGCACACTTCCCGGCGGTCCCGGCCTCCCCGCCGGCGCAGCCGTCACCCGAGGGCGCGGAGCCGGAGTCGTCGGCCGCGGACGCGGGACAGGGCGAGTCGTCCGAGCGGGGCCAGGAGCGCTGAGACCTCGCCATCGCCTCAACCGGGGACGTCCGGCACCGATAGGACCGGCCAAGGGGGTCCTCGGATGGCGACTGGTGGGCTGGCGGGACGGCTGCGGGACGTGCCGGTCGGCGTCAAGGTATTCACCTCGGTGCTGGTCGTGGTCGTCGCCTCGGCGGTGATGCTCCTGGTGAGCCTGACCAGCTCCGGGCGGCTGGCCGACGGGGCGGAGTCGGTCTACCACCACGGGGTCATGCCCACGCAGACGCTGGCGCGGCTGCGGTCCGACATCCTCACCGACCGCAACTTCGTGCTGAACTACTTCCTGTCCGACACCCAGTGGCGGCCGAAGAACAAGGCCTCCATGGGCGCGCTCGACGCGAGCATCGCCGCGACCTTCCAGGAGTTCCAGGCGCAGACGACGGACTCGGCGGACTTCGCCGGGCTGCAGCAGGACTGGGCGTCGTACCTCCAGATCCGCGACCAGAAGCTGCTGCCCTCGGCCGACAGGAACGACCTGGCGGCGTTCTGGGACGCGTACAACACGGCCGATCAGCTCACCACCGACATGGACAAGCGGTTCGACGCGCTGACCAAGGCGCAGTCGGCGGCCGCGGCGGCGGATGCGCAGCACGTGCACAGCGTCCGCGCGAGCGCGGACCGGTGGATCATCTCCGGGGGCGCGATCGGGATCGTGCTCGGGCTGCTCGTCGCCTGGGTGGTCACCCGGGCCGTCACGCGGCCGCTGCGGCGGGTGACCGGGGTGATCACCGCGGTCGGCGACGGCGACCTGACCCGCGACGCGGACGTGGCGGGGCGCGACGAGGTCGGGCAGATGGCGGCGGCGCTGGGCCGGGCCACCGACAGCATCCGGCAGACGGTGCGCGAGATCACCGGCAACGCCGACGCGCTGCGCGGGTCGGCCCGGGAGATGGCCGCGGCCGGGGACCAGCTGTCGGAGGGGGCCGCGCGTACCTCGCAGCGGGCCGAGGCGGTGCGCCAGGCGGCCCGGGACGTGTCGGTCAACGTGGCCACCCTCGCCGCCGGGGCCGAGGAGATGGGCGCCTCGATCCGGGAGATCTCCAGCAACGCGGCCGAGGCGGCGACCGTCGCGGGCGAGGCCGTGTCCGAGGCGCGGGACACCACGACCGTGATCGGCGAGCTCGGCACGTCGTCGGCGGAGATCGGCAACATCGTCAAGGTGATCACCTCGATCGCCGAGCAGACGAACCTGCTCGCGCTCAACGCGACGATCGAGGCGGCCCGGGCCGGCGAGGCGGGCAAGGGCTTCGCGGTGGTGGCCAGCGAGGTCAAGGGGCTGGCCCAGGAGACCGCGCGGGCCACCGAGGACATCGCCGGGCGGATCACCACGATCCAGGACCGGACCGGACCGCGGCCGCGGTGGCCGCGATCGACCGGATCTCGCGGATCATCGACCGGATCAGCGACTTCCAGACCACGATCGCCTCGGCCGTCGAGGAGCAGACCGCGACCACGGCCGAGATGAGCCGCAGCGTCTCGGTCGCGGCGAGCGGCAGCGACCAGATCGCGCAGCACATCGACGGCGTCGCCGAGGCGGCCGGCTCGACCAACGCGGCGGTCGGCAGCGCCCGGGCCACCTCGGCCGCGCTGAACCGCATGTCGGATGAGCTGACCGCGGCGATGAGCCGGTTCCGCGTCTGATCCCCGGCAACGCCGCACGGACCAGGCAGTGCCGCGTAAGCCCGAAAGCGACGGACCTAAGAACTATCAGCAGAAGAGTCCGAAAAGTCGTGACACGAAGCTTGGGCTCAAGGGGGATGCGAACCCCCGCGCGTTGCACCCCTGCGCAATCCAGGGGTCCATGCAACGACCCTACTCAGGCCGGAGTCTGCACCTTAATCGTCTTCCGCCGAGGCCGGGAGCCGACCTGATCATCCGCGAGGACCGAAACCCGCGCCCAAGGTCACCGCACTCATCAGCTAGATGAGTGCGTATTCAATGAATTGCTCCGCCGGTGGCGCGTTGGGATGGTGCTCGACCTTTCGCAGGCTTCGGCGGAATTGGCAGCCGGCCGGGCGTGGCGGATGCAAGAACCGGCTGCGATACGCTGCCGGTGAGCGCGGGTGGCGGCCGGTTGTTCGACGCGTTGCCGCACCGGCGGGCCGGCGTGACGGCGGCGGTGGAGTTGGTGCGCGACGGCCCGCGCGGGCGCGCCCGGACGCTGCGGTGTCGCTCTCCCGGTCCGGCGGTGCGGGGTCGGTGTGGTCGGCGACGACCCGGTCGGCGGGGTGTTCGGCCTGTTCGGGCGGTGGTGTCGGCGGGACCGGGGCGGGGGCCGGGTCGGGCCGCTGATCGTCGGCCGTGGTCACCGGCGGGACGCCATCATGGATGCGGCGTAGCTTCTGGGCGTGGCGTTGAGCAAGGCCCCACGTTCGATGCCGCTCATGTTCCCGACGGAACTGCTCGGTTGCCGGGCAATAGCGCCGAGACCTGGTGCGGTCGCGCATGGCAGCCAATTCCGTCCGACTGAAGAATGACAGCTGCCCCACGTCATTGATTATCCCCGAGCCCGCCCGGAATCACCGCCCCGGACGGTAACGACAATGTCAGATGGTGCACGGTCATAGCCGCGAAGCGCGGTACGCATCGTCACCGCAAGCATCTCCGGGCGCACGCTGTTGCCGATGTGTGGCGCTCAAGACGGGTCGGTGACGTCGAGGTCGACGAGGAAGCCGCGTGCCTGCCACTGCTGTGCGGGCAGGCGGTCGCGGAACGTTTGGAAGTACCGCTCGGGGCTGAGGAACTGCATGGTGCCGAGTTCAGGTCGCTCATCGGGCAGCGGCTCGACGACGGAGGGGTCGCCGCGCAGGCGTTCGGGGCGGGTATCGGGCACGTCTGTCAGGCGCACGTCGTCGGGGCGGCGGATCCACCCGTCAATGCCCCGGTCATGCCGGTCGAGCACGACCCGGATCCGCCGGACGGTGCCCACCGTGATGGGCAACTCGCCGATGAGGTGCAGGTACGCGTCGAGGCCCAGGCATCCGTCGAGTGCGATGTCGCCGCCCAGGTGATCGGCTTCCCGGACCGCGCGCAGGTCGCCGGCCTCGATGAGCTGTGCCCAAGGCCGGCCGTCGACGTCGAGCAACGTGGTGGCCCGCACGACGACTTGGCGCAATACCAGATCGTCGGGCAGCTCTGGGTTGTCGAGCCATCTCAGCCGGGTCGTGACCCGCTCGCCCTGTGACCACCATGGCTCCCGGGGATGGGTGTCGAGCAGCACCGGCCAGAGCATTGCACCATCGTGTCACCCACCGTCATCGTCGCGGTGCAGAGCTTCGAGCGTGAGGCACCGAGGTAGGCGGAGGTGGCACGCTTTCGCAGGGCAGTGTTTCGTGCCCATCCGGCCTCGTTCATCCCTGGCTTGATCCGATGCACGGAAGTAGCCGCATTTCGCTCGTCACTCACTGTGACGTCGATCGGTCCGGCCGCCCTCCCTCGTGGCCGATGTGAGTGCACTCGGAGGCCGGCAAGCCATGGCGGGGAATGCGTCACTGCATGGCGGTGGCCGGCGGGTGGTCGAAGGATTCGGGGCAGCGGAAGGTGTACAGCGCGTATCCACGCCCTATTTGCACGCCGACGGTGTCCGGGGATGCGGCCGGGTCTTCGTCGGACGGGCGCCAGCTGCAGTGCCTGCCGTTCCAGTCGGCCGAGGCCGCGGTGAAGGCCAAGGTCATCGGGGCGCCGCAGACAGCACAATCCATCGGGTACGGGTCGGTCAGCGACCAGTTCGCGTACCCGCCGACCTTCCATCCCGGTGCCAGTGACAGGTCGGCCTGGTAATCGGGACGGCTATCTTCGTCCTCCTCTGCTCCCCACTCGTCGAGCCGATCGCGCAGGTCATCGGGGAGCAGGTCGGCGTACTGGTATTCGCGAACCTGCTCGGGGTGCACCACGCACGGGATCGGCAGGTACATGTCGCTGATCACCGTCGGCTCGGGAGGTGCTTCGAGCACCGGGCCGACGGCGGAACTGTCGCGCCAGTAGAGAAAGACGCGGGGGCTGTAGTGCCGGTCCGAGTGGTCCACCGGGCACCACAGCACCTGGAGTACGTCGGTGCCGTCCGGACCGGCGTAGTCCGGGATGTCCCGGCGGTACAGCTGCGCGAGCGGGACCAGCGGGATCGGATCCTCGATCAGGTCGTCCAGGTTCAGGGCCTCGGCCGCGTCGAGTTCGGCCCGCTCCTGCGCGGTCAGAAAGTCCCCGCCTGGCAGCGGCTCCCGGGCGTTCGCGGTCGCGAGAATCTCCCGCCTGCGGTGCATGGCGGCCGGGGTGGTCAGGTTGTATGGCTCGTGCGCCCCGGCGTCGTCGCAGATCGGCCACGCATCGTCGGCCGGCCATAGCAGCGGCCCGCCGACCGAACTGTCTGCAGCGGTCGGAGCGCCGGGCCGGGGATGCAGGCGGGTGGCGGTGGTGGAGTGTTCCCGCAGTTCGGGGAAGAGTTCGGCGATGTCCACAGGACGCGGGGGTGTAGTGCGGACCATAGCGGTGAATCCTAAGGCTCGCGGCCGATCTCGCCAGCGGGCAAGATCACGCGCGCGGATCTGCCGCCGACCGTGCGCGACGCGGCGATGCGGGTGGCGCAGTGCGTCGACAACGTAGCCCAGCGTGAGCCGAAAGGCTACATGGTGCGTCAGTTCCGCGAGGGCAGGGTCACTGGGAGCGGGACGACCCGGCAGCGCTGCGCCAGCGGGAAGCGGGCCAGCACTTCGGCGATGCGTTCGTGCATGAGCGCGGCCGACGACCCGTAAAGGTACAGCGCGGTCTCTTGTGGGCCTTGCCAATGCGACTGCATGCTGCCGTCCGCGCCGAGACTGTCGATCACCGCGGCCACGAGGTCGTTGACGTCGTTGGTCTCGTACACCTCGTCCGGCAGGTCGGTGCCGTTGAGATACACCGCCAGCCCTTCGGTCACGCCGAACGGCATCGGCTCACGCTCGTCGAACCGAACGGTCGACCCCTTCGGCGCGCCAGCCGCTTCCAGCGTGACCGTCACCAGGTCGAGCACCGCAGTCGCGTCGCCCTCGATGTCCAGATCAATGTCGCAACACGCGGGCTCCCGGTCGGCCGTCAATAGCGTGCCACCACCGGTGATGCGGCTGCCCGGCGCCCGCACGTCGAGCGCGGCCTGCAACGGGTCCTCATACACGGCACCACGGTCCAGGGGACGCACCCTGGCGTTGATGGTGATCCACAAACGGCTCGACACAGCCAGCACACTACCGGCAAGATCGCCCACCCATATCCGCACATGCCGCGATGTACGAAGTGCAAGTGCCGGTCGATCGACGCTCGGTATGTGGGCTTCTGCCGCCGGTCGTGGGGAGGCGGCTCAGAGCCGTCGTCGGGGCTGCTAGCGTTCAGCGCCATGTGGACCGAGGAGGTCGTGGCCGGTCTGCCGGCTTGGCGGCACATCGCGTCGGGGGTGGTGTTCCGTGCGGTGCCGGGCGGGACGTTCCGCATGGGCCTGTCCGAGGCGGAACTGGAAGCGGTGCGCGCCATCGAGCGCAGCGGAGGAGTCGAGGACACGCTCGAGCCGTTCTTCGCCAGCGCTGGGGACGCCCAGCCGGTACGCGAGGTGCGGATCGAGCCGTTCCTGATCGCCCGGCACCCGTTGACGGTCGCACAGGTGCGGCACTGGCTGCCCGAGTATGGGGACGACTACGCCGACGCGGACTCCGGCACGGCTCGGCTTGACGAGGACCTGGACGACCTGCTTGAGGCGCTGCCGTTCCGGCTGCCCAGGGAGGCCGAATGGGAGTACGCGGCCCGGGCCGGCACCACCACGCTGACGTTCCGCGGCGACGGCAAGCCCGGCGAGGATCAGCTCCTCGACGACTTCGGCGACGAGGAGCGGACAGCCTCCGCCGAGAACGCGTTCGGGCTCGCCGGGATGGGCTCGGCGAACGAGATCTGCGCCGACGTGTGGATTCCCGGCTTCACAGGCGCTCCGGCGGATGGGCGCCCACGCACTGGCGAGGGGCCCAGGGTGGTACGCGGTGGCGCCGCCGACCTGTACCCGTGGCAGGGCTGTGACGAATGGCTGCTGCTGCTAGCCGCCACCCGATATGAGCACACCCAGTTCACCGCGGTGCGCCCGGTGGCACCACTGCCATCCCGCTCGCCGGGTACGAATGGGTGGCGACGGTCGGCCGAGGCTTGATCACGTTTCCGCGCGTGCCGCGATCTGCACTTGTTGCGTAGCGTGACGACGCCCTGGGCCCTGGCAGCCTACTTGGCATTATCGATGTGAGTGCGCGGCTCGGTGCGATCGGGCAGGCTTGAACATGCGGTTCGTCGCTGTCATGTTTCGCCTCATGAGCGGCGAGTTTCTTCCGGGGTACCGACGAAAGCAGGGCCAGCGAGGTCAGGCTCCGGCAACAAACCAAGTAGCACCTGTCTGGGCGCACTGGGACTATTGCGCGCATGACACAGAACGCGACATCGGCGGCGCAGGGGTGCATCTTCTGCGCCATTGTGGCGCGACAGGCCGAGGCCAGTGTGGTGTACGAGGACGAGACCGTCGTGGCCTTCATGGACCTGAACCCCGTCACGCCCGGCCATCTCCTCGTCGTGCCACGTGAGCACGCGGTGGGCCTCGAAGACCTCGATGGAGCCACGAGCGCTCACGTTTGGTCGGCCGGTCATCACATGGCACGAGCCTTGCGACGCTCGAACATGCGCTGCGAGGGCATCAACGTCCTCGTCTGTGACGGCGAAGTCGCCTTCCAGACGGTCTTCCACTTCCACCTTCACGTCATCCCTCGCTACGCAGGAGACGGCTGGACCCTCAAGGCCGACTCGCTGCAACGCGAGAGGTCGCTCCTCGACAGCGACGCGCGAGCGATCAAAGACGCTGTCGCGTCGACGGACTGACTGGTCACGTCCGCCCATGCCGCGATCGGCTCGCTACGGAACGCCATGGGGGAGCAATTGTCAAGAGCTGTGGATGCGGCGTCCTACGAGCGAGTTGCGTCCGGGTGGCTCGGCGAGGGCGTCGGCGGTGTAGCCGCGGATTGCTGGGTTGGTACGGGCGCCGCAGGCACGGTAAAGGCTTTGCGTCGCGGGTGGCACGCTCTCTAGCGTGCCGAGCATGATCTCACTCGCGCGGCACTGCCTGTCGCCCGCCGAAGCCGGCCCGGCGCTGCGCGTCTTGAGCGAGTGGACGCCCGCCGATGCCCCGGTCGGTGGCCTCCACCCTGGAGACGTGGGCTGGCATCTGTGGCGCGACAACGCCACGGTCCTGCTCTGGACCGACGGCGAGGTGCCCGTGGCGGTCGGCTTCCTCGACCATAAGGTGCTGCGCGCGACCGCCGCTCCCGGCACCGATCTCGACGCGCTCGCCGTCGATGCCGAGACGCTGCTCAGGCCCGGCGACGACGCGTGCGACGGCCTGCCCATACCGGGGTGGGAACGCGATGCGGACCCGTGGGTGGTGCTGTCGTGGGCGCCGCGGCCGGTGTCCGGCCGGGCCCAGCCGGTCGGCGAGGCTGACGCTGCCGACCGGGTCCTGGTGCAACGATCGGCCTTCGCGAACTCGGTGTTCACCGTCGAGGGCTGGCGCAGGATGCAGCAGTCACCGGCCGGTGAGCTGGCCGTGGAGACGATCGTGCGTACTCCCGGCGGAGCGCCGGCAGCCGCCGCGACCGGATGGTTCGCCGGTGTGGGTCGGTGCGGACTGCTTGAGCCGGTCGGCACCCATGTGGACCATCGCGGCCACGGCTACGGGCGCGACGCCGTGCTCGGCGCATGCACGGCCCTGGCCGAGCGCGGGGCCAGCGCGGTCGCCGTCGTGACACCGGCCAGCCTGACGGCGGCGGTGGCGCTGTACAAGTCGGCCGGCTTTACTGTCGTCCGTGAACATCACGACTGGATCCGTCCCCGGCCGAGCTGAGCTGGCCGACCGCCCCGAGGTGGTCGGCGGGTCCGCACGGAACGACGACTCGCGACAGGTTTCGAGCATTGCTCCATGGGGGGAGTTGGTCGCCTAGGCTTGCGGACAAGCCGATGGGCGCGTATTCACTGAATTGCTCCGCCGGTGGCGCGTTGGAATGGTGATCGACCTTTCGCAGCCTTCGGCGGAATTGACAGCCGGCCGGGCGTGGCGGATGCAAGAACCGGCTGCGATTCGCTGTCGATGAGCGCGGATGGTGGCCGATGGTTCGACGTGTTGCCGAGCTGGCGGGCCGGCGTGACGGTGGCGTTGGTGGGCGACGGCCCGCGCGGGCGGGCCCGGACTCTGCGGGGCTGCTCTTCCGGTCCGGCGGCGCGGGATCGGTGTGGTCGGCGACGATCCGGCCGGCGGGGTGTTCGGCCTGTTCGGGCGGTGTTGTCGGCGGAACCGGGGCGGGGGCCGGGTCGGGCCGCTGATCGCCGGCCGTGGTCACTGGCGGGACGCCGCCATGGATGCGGCGTAGCTTCTCGGCGTGGCGTTGAGCAAGGCCCCACGTTCGATGCCGCTCATGTTCCCGACGGAACTGCTCCGTTGCCGGACAATAGCGCCGAGACCTGGTGCGGTCGCGCATGGCAGCCAATTCCGTGCGACTGAAGAATGATAGCTGCCCCATCCCTTGATTATCCCCAAGCCTGCCCGGAATCGCCGCCCCGGACGGTAACGGCAATGTCAGATGGTGCACGCTCATGCCGCGAAGCGCTCGTCACAAAAATGTGATCGGAATGCCGAAGCTCGCGCCGTCGACTGATCGGCGCGTACTCCCAGAGCCGCCCCGAAACCCTTCTACGACCTCGTCGTCGGCGGCGGCCCCGCCCGGCTGTCTGCAACCAAAGGTTGCGCGATCCCGGGTTGCGCAGTAGCGTGATGAGCAACCAAAGGTTGCAGGAGGATCGCATGGAGCTGGGGACCATCGAGCGCGAGATCTATGTCGAGGCGTCGCCGGAGATCGTCTTCGAGGTGGTGAGCAGCCCGGACCACATCAAGCAGTGGTGGCCGGACGAGGCGGACTACGAAGCGACGCCCGGGTCGACGGGGGTGATCTCGTTCGGTGATCCCGCGCAGGGCGGCCACGTGGCGTCGTTCGCGGTCGTCGAGGTGGCGCCGCCGCGGACCTTCTCCTTCCGCTGGATCCATCCCGCGGGGCAGGAGGCGGTGCCGGGCAACTCGCTGCTCGTCACGTTCGACCTGAGCCCATCGGGCGGCGGCACGCTGGTGCGGATGACCGAGACGGGTTTCCGGGAGCTGGGCTGGGAAGCGGCGAAGATCGAGCACGAGTACCGCGACCACGTCACCGGCTGGGACCACTTCCTGCCCCGGCTGGCGCCGTACGTGGCGACGCTGCGGGTCCGGCCGTGACCTCGGCGCTGGCCGAGCGGGTCGACGACGAGCTCTGGTCCGCGATCGGCGACCCGACCCGGCGCCGGATGCTCGACCTGCTGCTCGTCGACGGCGAGGGCACCGCGACCACGCTGGGCCAGCAGCTGCCGGTCACCCGCCAGGCCGTCGCCAAGCACCTCGGCGTGCTGGAGCGGGTCGGCCTGGTGCGGGCCCAGCCGGCGGGCCGGGAGAAGCGCTACCGGGTGGACGACGCCCAGCTCGCCCGCGCCGTCGCCCAGCTGTCGTCGGTCGGCTCGGCGTGGGATGCCCGCCTGCGCCGCATCAAGCGGATCGCGGAGGCGATCCAACGTACATCGGACACGAGGGAGCACGGGAATGGCTGACATTCTGCACCGCGTCGGGGTCAAGACCCCGGCACCGGACAAGGTCTACGAGGCGTTGACGACCATCGACGGCCTGGCCGGCTGGTGGACCGACGACACGAAGGGCGACCCCGCGCCCGGCGGCGTCGTGGCGTTCCGCTTCCCGGTCGGCGGCTTCGACATGGAGGTCCAGGAGACCCGCCCGCGGGAGCGCGTGTCGTGGCGCGTCGTCGCCGGCCCGGACGAGTGGGTCGGCACGACGATCGACTTCGACCTGCGCCAGGAGGGCGACTACACGATCGTGCTGTTCCAGCACGCCGGCTGGCGGGAGCCGGCCGAGTTCATGTACCACTGCAGCACCAAGTGGGCCATCTTCCTGATGAGCCTGAAGTCTCTGGTCGAGACCGGCGAGGGTGCTCCCGCCCCGCGCGACGTGCAGATCAGCGACTGGCACTGAGCCGCGCCCGGCGGTCAGGGACGCTCCGGCTCCCTGACCGCCACGACGTCGAGCACGGCGGGACAGGCCGCGTTGCCGGCATTGATCTGGACGCGGTCCGCCCCGCGCAGGCCATCGCCGGCGGCGCGACGCTGTCCGGTGTGAAGGACCCGCCGGGCAACTGTGAAGAACCTGTGAGACGGGCGCGTCGCCGGCCCGGCGCGCGCGACGGTTTCCGGCCGGGGTGCACGCATCCGATAACATCGACCCCGTGCCGAGACACGGGGAGGTCGGCATGACGGACACACCTGAGGGACCGCGGCCCGCGGCCCTGCCCGCCTCGCCCGCCTCGCCACCGCCCCAGTGGCACCCCTGGCAGCCCGTCCAGTGGGCGCCCCGGTCCGGCTCGTCCTGGCCGCGGCGACGCCGGCGGCCGGTGCTGCTCGGCGCCGTGCTGGCCGCCGCCGTGGCCGTGGCCCTGGGCATCGGTGCGTACCTGGTCGGCAGCGCCGCCCCGGCGCAGCGGCCGCAGGCGCCGCAGGGCCCGAGCGGCGACCAGGACCGCCGTGAGGCCTACGGGCTGCTGGTCGCGGCGGCCGGTGAGCTGGCCGACGCCCCCGCCCAGCACTACATCGGCACGGTCCCCGCCCGCGACGGGCGGGCCGTGCGCCTCGACGCCCGCATCGGCCGCGACGGCACCACGCTGTCCACTGTGGACTTCGGCGGCCACGGCCACGGCGACCTGCTCGACCTCGGCGACGACGGCACGTATGCGCGCGGCGACGCCGGCTTCTGGGACGCGGCCGGACCGGCGGGCTCGGCCGCGGTCTTCGGGACCGCCTGGGTCAGGGTGGACTTCGACGCGCTCGGGTTCGACGCCCGCGCGCTGATCCCGCCGGTCCTCGCCGCCGACCTGCTGCCGCCCGCCGCGGAGGACGAGGGCCTGCCGGCGCCGGGCGACCTGCCGCACCTCGGCGACCCGGCCACCGTCGGCGGCGCCGCGGCCAGAGCGGTCCGCACCGGCGCCATCACCGTCTGGATCGCCACCGCCGGCCCGCCGCGCATCGTGCGGGTCGAGTCGGCCGGCGCCGACCCGACCCCGTCCAGTCCCGCGCGCACGCCCGCCCGCACCTCGCCCGGCGCCGCGGCGCCCGCGTACGTGCCCGCGCGCGCCCCGGCCGGCGCCGGCACGGCGCTCGACGTGGTGCCGCTGGCCGGCGGCGGGCTGGCCGACTTCCGCGATGCGCTGCGGGCCCGGGCCGGGGAGCTCGGCGGGGCGATCGACGGGGACGTCAGCCCCGCGATCGAGGGTCAGATCAAGGTCGGCCCGTGCGGGCCGTCGTCCTGCCAGGCCGAGGTCACCGTCTCGGGCCGGGTCGCGGCCCGCTCCGCCTTCCTGCGCCCGTCCGCGCCGGTGCACGCCCAGGTCACGATCGCCATGACCGTCGAGGACCGGCCGATCAAGACGTGCACGCCGGTCGTCACCATGCCGGCGGGCGGGACGGCGACGGCCCAGTGCACCGCCACCTACACGGTGAAGACCACCAAGGGTTCGTACGTCGTGGAGGCCAAGGCCAGCGCCAGCGCCCGGGCGCTGCTGCCCGCCGACGTGCAGCGGATCGTGAACCGCCTGGCCGCGGCGCTGCCCGAGCCGGACCCGCCGGCGGTGGCGGGCGCGCCGGGCGCGGTGGCGGGGGCGGGCGGGGCGGGGGGGGGGGGGGCCGCGGGGGGGGGCGGGGGGGGGGCGGGCGGCGGGGGTGG
>NZ_JBFAZW010000110.1:0-35706 GCF_040682015.1 Dactylosporangium sp. NPDC051485 | reverse complement strand
TGCTGCGGGCTGACCCCGGCCGGGATGACCGCCTACGACCTCGCCGACGCCGCGATCAAACGCGCGATCATCGCATCCGCCCACCGCATCATCGCAGCCGCCGAACCGGCCAAGTTCTCCCGCACAGCCCTGGCCTACGTGGCGCCCGTCTCCGCGTTGAGCATGGTCGTCACCACCGACGACGCGGACGACGAACACACCAACGCCCTCACCGCCGCCGGCACCATCGTCCACAAGGTGTGATCGACATGCCCGACGTCATCCTGTTCGACCTGTTCGGTGTCATCGCCCGGCACCAGTCCCCATCGGCCAGACACACCCTGGCCGCGATCGCCGAGGCCCCCGACGATGCGTTCTGGGAGGTCTACTGGCGGCTGCGCGCCCCGTACGACCTGGGCCAGGTCACCGGCGCCGAGTACTGGCGACGGGTCGCGACCGCACTGGGCACCGCCTTCGGCGAGGACCGCGTCGCCGCCCTCGTCGCCGCCGACGTCGCCGGCTGGAGCGCCGTCGACGACGACATGGTCGCCCTGATCGAGCGGACCGCCGCGGCGGGTGTGCGCCTGGGGCTGCTGTCGAACATCCCCGAGGAGCTCGCCGCGCACTACGAACGCCACCACGGCCGGTGGCTGCGGCACTTCGACCTCGTCGCCTTCTCCTGCCGCATCGGCCGGGCCAAGCCGGACGCCGAGGCGTACCGCTGGTGCTGCCACCAACTGGGCCTGACCCCCGACCGCGTGCTGTTCATCGACGACCGCGCCGAGAACGTGCACGCCGCCGAACGCCTCGGCCTGCACACCCACCTGTTCACGGGCGCCGCCGCGGCCGCCCAGGCGATCGGCGCCGACGGCGTTCGTCACGACCACACCGGGAGGCTTTCGTCATGGCACGTATCGGGGTAATGCTGCCGCGGGACCTCCCCGCGGACCAGGTGCTGACCTATGCCCGCAGCGCCGAGCAGCTCGGCTTCGACGAGCTGTGGGTCGTGGAAGACCTGGGGTTCCGGGGCGGCGTGGCCCAGGCCGGTGCCGTCCTGGCGGCCACCTCGCGCGTCGTGGTGGGGATCGGGATCATGCCGGCCGGGGCGCGCAATGCCGCGTTCGCCGCGATGGAGCTCGCGACGCTCGCCCAGCTGTTCCCCGGCCGGTTGATCGCGGGCATCGGGCACGGGATGCCGGACTGGATGCGGCAGGTCGGCGCGCGGCCGGCCAGCCCACTCACGTTGCTGCGCGAGCACGCGGTCGCCGTGCGTGCGCTGCTGCGCGGCGAGCCGGGGCCGGCCGCGGGCCGCTACGTCGACGTCGAAGGTGTGGTGATCGGCGAACGGCCCCAGGTCGTGCCGCCGGTCGTGCTCGGGGTGCGCGGCCCGAAGTCGATCGCGATCGCCGGGCAGGTCGCGGACGGCGTACTGCTGGCCGAGCCGGCTGCGCCGCCCTACATCGCGGGCGCGATCGAGCGTCTCGCGTCGGCGTCGCCGGAGGTCATCACCTACGACGCCGCGGTCGTCGGCGACGACGGACGGGCGGCTCGCGACCTGGTGCGGCCCGGCCTGGCCTGGATCGGCGAGCCAGACTGGGCGCCGCACCTGGCCGCGCTGCCCTTCGCGGCCGACCTGGCGCGGCATCGCCAGGCATCGCCGAGCCGCGAGGAGTTCGCCGCGACGATGCCCGACGAGTGGGTGCGGGAGTTGTCGCTGGCCGGGACGCCCGACGAAACGCGCGCCCGGATCGCGGCCCGGCACGCCGCCGGCGCGACGAGCGTCGTGATGGTCCCGGCCGAGCCCGACCCCCTCGACGCGCTGCCGCGGCTGGCACGGGTGCTGGCACACCACGGCTAATGCTTACGGACTGCTCGTGCGGCAGGCGCCGGACCCGGTTCGCCCGGCGTCTCCAGCTGCGCATAGCTGCCCAGTGCGTCCCGCAGGTGCCGGTGGGCGGCGGGCCGGTCGCGGCGAGCCCCTCGTGAGCTCAGCGCGGCATCGACGGGCCGCCGGCTACGACTGGGGGCAGACTTCTGACCAGCCGATGGTGCCCCGCCAGCCCGAGTGGGCGACGTTGTTGTAGACCAGGGTGGCGGCGGCCAGACTACGCATCCGGTCGGTGCCGTGAGAGCCGGCCGTGCAGGTACTCCCGCTCGGCCTCGTTCGCGGTGAGCGCCAGGGCGGCCCGGAAGGCCTCGTCCGCCGCGGCGGCGCGGCCCAGGCGGTCGAGCAGGTCGGCCTTGACCGCCGGCAGGTAGTGGTACCCGGCCAGGCGCGGGTCGCCCTCGAGCCGCTCGACCTCGCGCAGGGCGGCCTCGGGGCCGTCGGCCATGGACAGGGCGACGGCCCGGTTGAGGTCGACGACCGGCGAGGGCCAGGCCGCGCGCAGCCCGTCGTAGAGCTCGACGATCTGCCGCCAGTCGGTCTCCGCGAACGACGGGGCCTCGGCGTGCAGGGCCGCGATCGCCGCCTGCAGCAGATACCGCCCCGCCGGGCGGGCGCCGCGGTAGCGCAGGGCCCGCAGCACGAGGTCCCGGCCCTCCTCGATGAGCGCGCGGTCCCAGCGGGTGCGGTCCTGCTCGTCCAGGCGCAGCAGCCGGCCGTCCGGGCCGGTTCGCGTCTCCTTGCGCGCGTCGAGGAGCAGGACCAGGGCCAGCAGCCCGGCCGCCTCCGGCTCGTCGGGCATCAGCCGGTGCAGCATCCGGGCCAGGTGCACCGCCCGGCCGGTGAGGTCGGCGCGCAGCAGCTCGGGGCCGGACGCCGCCGTGTGGCCGCTGGTGTACAGCAGGTGCACGACCGACAGGACGGCGTCGAGCCGTTCGGGCAGTTCGCTCGCGCGCGGGACGCGGAACGGGATGCGCGCGGCCGCGATCTTCTTCTTGGCGCGGGTCACCCGGGCGGCCATGGTGGCCTCGGAGACGAGGAACGCCCTGGCGACATCCGGGGTGGCCACCCCGCACACGAGCCGGAGGGTGAGGGCGACCTGCGCATCGCGCGCGAGCGCCGGATGGCAGCACGTGAACACGAGCCGGAGCCGATCGTCCGGCGAACCGTCGGGTCGATGATCCGGCTTCTCAGAGATATCCGATTTGTCCGAATCATCGGCAGGGAGCGCCAGCAGCGGCAGCTTCGCGCGCAGGGTCTGCTCGCGACGCAGCACGTCCACCGCGCGCCGCTTGGCCACCGTCACCAGCCAGGCCGCGGGTTGCTGCGGCAGCCCGTCCCGGGGCCAGACGACCAGGGCCTGCGCGAACGCCTCCTGCGCGCACTCCTCGGCCAGGTCCAGGTCACGGGTGACCCGGACCGTGGCCGCCAGCACGTACGCCCAGTGCGCCCGGTAGGCGTCCTCGACGTCGCCGCTCATCCCTCGAAGAGGGGCCGGATCTCGACGCCGCCCCGCCAGGTCGCCGGGTTGCGGCGGGCGATCTCCAGGGCGTGGTCGAGGTCGCGGGCCTCGAGGATGTAGAACCCGGCGACGACCTCCTTGGCCTCGATGAACGGCCCGTCGGTGACGGTGTCGCCGCGCACCGCGGTCGCGGTGGTGCTGGGCTGCAGCCCGTAGCCGGCGACGATGCGGCCGCCGAGCCGCTCGGCCTCCTCGGCGTGGGCGAAGTGCGCCTGCAGTTCGGCGGGCGGCAGGTCAGCCGGGTCCGCCGGGGCCGGCGTGAAGAGCAGGATCGCGTACTGGGTCATGTTCGGTACCTTTCCCTAACCGCGGCAGGCGCCGCAGGACGATGGCGAGCAGGACGGCGAGGCCGGTCAGCAGGGCGGCGCCCACTGCGGCGACGGTGTGCAGGCCGGTGACGGCGGCGAGGCTGCCCAGCAGGGCGACGCCGAGCGCGTACCCGAGGTCGCTGGAGGTCTGGTTCAGCCCCGCGGCGGCCCCGGCCCGCTCCGGTGGCGCCGAGCCGACGACGAGGCCGGTGCCGAGGGTGACGAGCGGCCCGGTGCCCAGGCAGTTGACGACGAGGCCGAGCACCAGCTGGTCGCCGGCGATGAGCAGCATGCCGGCCGCGCTCAGCAGCACGCCGCCGGCGATGAGCGGCCCGGGCCGGACCAGCCGGGCCAGGCGCGGCGCCACCTGGAAGCCGAGCACCGAGGCGAGCATGCCGGGCGCGAGGGCGAGCCCGGCCCGCAGTGGCGACAGGCCGTCGACCACCTGCAGATGCTGGGCCATCTGCACCATGGTGCCGCCGGCGAGCAGGGCGTAGAGCAGCAGGCCGCCGAGCATGGCCGCGAACGTGCGGTCGGCGAAGAGGGCCGGGTCGACGAGCGGCTCGGCGAGGCGGCGCTGCCGGCGCAGGAACAGCCACCCGCAGCCGAGCCCGGCCGCCAGCAGCAGCAGCGGCGGCAGCGCCCAGCCGTCCCGCGCAAGAGCCTTGATCGCCTGTACGGCGGGCAGCACCCCGGCCAGCGACAGCCCGACGCTGGCAAGGTCGAGCCGGCCGGCGCTCTGGTCGCGGTACTCCGGCAGCAGCACCGGGCCGAGGGCCAGCAGCAGCACCATCGCCGGAACCCCGATGAGGAACACCGCGCCCCACCAGAACCGGGCGAGCAGCAGCCCGCCGGCCACGGGCCCGATGATCGCCCCGACCGTGAAGCAGCCGGCCCACACCCCGATCGCGGCGGCCCGCCCCCGCGGGTCGCGGAACATGTGTGTGATCAGCCCGAGCGTCGACGGGGCGAGGGCCGCGCCGGCGATGCCGAGCACGGCCCGGGCCGCGATGAGCATCCCCGGCCCGGTCGACCAGGCGGCGGCGAGCGACGCGGCGCCGAAGACGGCCGCCGCGGCGAGCAGCAGCCGCCGGCGCCCGATCCGGTCCCCCAGCCCGCCCATGGTGATCATGAACCCGGCCACCATGAACCCGTACACATCGATGATCCACAGCTGCTCGACCCCGTCCGCGTGCAGCGCCCGCGCGATGCTCGGCAGCGCCAGGAGCGTGACGAACATGTCGAGCGAGACCAGCAGCGTCGGCAGGGCCAGCACCGCCAGGCCCGCCCATTTCCGTACCTTCACGTGAAAAAGTCGAACGACCCACGCGACATCGACAGCATGTGACCCGAATCACATCGTCGACCTCATGGAGAAAGCGGGCCATAGCTGATCGCGTCACAAGCAGCGGCAGCACGCCTCGGTGAAGACCCGGACCGCGTCGCGCTCGTCGCCGGTGCGCCACACCACGGCGAGGCGGCTCGGGGAGAGCCCGTCGACCGGGCGGAACACGACGTCGTCGCGCTGGTAGATCTCGACGTTGCCGGCGGCGAGCAGGGCGACGCCGTGGCCGGAGGCGACCGCCTCGAACGTCTCGTCCGCGGTCTCGGCGATCACCGCGATCCGGGCCGGGGCCGTGCGCTGCTCGGCGGCGAGCCAGAAGTCGCGCAGCGGCCCGGCGGACTCCGGTAGCGCGACGAACGCCTCGCCGGCCAGCGCCGCGAACGGCACCCGCCGACGCCGGGCGAGGCGGTGCCCGGGCGGCAGCGCGACCCAGCGCTCCTCGACGGTGACGACGCGCCAGGACAGCTCGGCGTCCGGCGGTACCGGCAGCCAGGCCACCGCCACGTCGACCCCCGCGGCGCCGAGGCCGGCGCTCGGGTCCGTCCACGGAACCTGCCGGAACTGCAGGCGCCAGCCCGGCAGGTCGCGGGCCAGGCGCCGGGTCACCGCCGGGATCAGCCCGCGGCCGATGCTGGTCTGGAACCCCACGGTCAGGGTGCTCTGCGCGGCCGCCTCCGCCTCGCCGACCGCGCGGCGCGCGTCGTCCCACATCCGCAGCAGCTCGCGGGCGTGCGGCAGCAGCGCCGAGCCGGCCGGGCTGAGCGCGATCGCCCGCCGGCTGCGGTCGAACAGCCGGGCCCGCAGCGCCGACTCCAGCTGCGCGACCTGCTTGCTCAGCGCCGGCTGCGACACGTGCAGCCGGCGCGCCGCCCGGGTGAAGCTCAGCTCCTCGGCGACGGCGGTGAAGTACCGCAGGTCCCGCAGGTGGGCATCCATAACCGAAGGTTATCGGAACCGGTCTTGGACGCCGCCGCGCACGCGGCGTGAGGATGGTCGCGTGGAACTCGGCGTCTCGGGACTCAACGCGAAGGCGGCCATCGGGCCGGAGGTGACCGTGCGGCTGGCCCGCCGGGCGGAGGAGATCGGCTACCGCAGCTGGTGGGCGGGTGAGCATGTGGTGCTGCCCAGCCCGCGCACGCCCGACTCGCCGATGGCGCCGACCGACCCGATCCTCGACCCGCTGGTGCACCTGGCGTTCGTCGCCGCCGCGACCCGCTCGCTCGGGCTGGGCACCGCGATCGTGATCCTTCCGCAGCGCAACCCGGTGGTGCTGGCCAAGCAGGTGGCGAGCCTCGACGTGCTCAGCGGCGGCCGGCTGAGCCTCGGCGTCGGCGCCGGCTACCTCGCCCCGGAGATGACGGCGGTCGGCGTGCCGATGCGCGAGCGGGGCGCGCGCACCGACGAGTACATCGACGCGATGCGCTCGCTGTGGCTCGACCCGGCGCCCGCCTACTCCGGCCGCTTCGCCGCGTTCGCCGGCGTCGACGCCCACCCGCGCCCGACCCGGCCGGTCCCGATCGTCATCGGCGGCCACAGCCCCGCCGCGTTCCGCCGCGCCGTCGAGCGCGGCGACGGCTGGTTCGGCAACGGTGACGAGCCGGCCGACCTGGAGCGCCACCTGGCGGGGCTGGCCCGGGCGGCGGCCGGGCACGAGCGCCGCGTCGCCGGGCCGCTGCACATCACCTGGATGCAGTTGCGGCCGCCGTCGAAGGAGCAGGTCATCCGGTACCGCGAGCTGGGCGTCGACCGGCTCGTGGTGTACCCGCTGCCGATCGAGGACGCCGGCGACGTCGAGCGGTTCCTGGAGCGCTCGGCGGAGGTCTTCGCGGCGGCCTGTTGAGGTAGCCGCCCCGGGGGCGATGCACGTTCCCGCCTTCGAGGGAGTGCCCGCGAAAGGTCGAACGGCCCGCGCGACATCGACAGCATGTCGACCTGGATCACGCACCAATCCAGCGGCCGAGCGCCGCGGCCAGTCCACCCGCACCCGGTGCCTGCTCAACCGGCCGGGTCTCGTCCGGCGGGGAGCCGCCCGGCAGCGCCACCGGCAACCGCAGCGTCCCCAGCGCCGTGCCGGCCGCCGTCGCGGCCAGGACGATTCCCCAGCCGACCGGGCCCAGCGGCCGGCAGCCGAAGAACCGGCTCACCCCCGGGGTCTGCACGGCACCGACCAGCACCGCGGCGGACGCCCCGGCGGCGCCCAGGACGATCGGGTCGCCGCCGGACAGCAGCGCGGTCTGGCCCAGCTGCGCCCCGACAAGCGAGGCGAGGGCCACGGTGCTGGCCCGCCGCTGCGACCCGGTCGCCTTGGCCGTGATCCAGGCGCCCGCCGTCGCGGCCGAGGTCGCGACCGCCCGGCGGATCACGTCGCCGGTCAGCGCCCGTCCCAGCGAGGTGTCCGGCCCCTCACGCACGAGCCGCTCCGGGTCGACGTGCCGCGGCGGGCGGGCGGCGACGGTGATGGCGGGCAGCAGGTCCGTCATCAGGTTCACGAACAGGATCTGCCGCGCGTTGAGCGCCGGCGTGGCCGAGACGAGGGAGCTGCCGACGGTGAACAGGATCTCGCCCAGGTTGCCGCCGAGCAGCAGCGCCAGTGACTCGCGGACCGACGCCCACATGGCGCGCCCCTCCACGACCCCGTCGACGATCGTCTCGAGCCGGCCGTCCATCACGATCAGGTCGGCCGCCTGGCGGGCCGCGGCGGTGGCCTGCTCGCCGAGGGCGATGCCGACGTCGGCGAGCCGGATGGCCGGGGCGTCGTTGGCGCCGTCGCCCGTGACCGCGACGCTGCGCCCGGCCCGGTGCAGCGCCTGGACCACCGCGACCTTGTGGCTGGGGCTCACCCGGGCGAAGACCGACGCCTTGGACACCAGCGCGTCGATGGCGTCGTCGTCGCCCTCCGCACCGTCGAGCTCCGGGCCCGTCACGACGGTACCGCCGTCGAGCAGGCCGAGCTCGGCGGCGATCGCCTCCGCCGTGCTGGGATGGTCGCCGGTCAGCATGAGCACCTTGATGCCGGCGCGGCGCAGCCGGTGGATCGCCTCGGCCGCGGTGGACCGCGTGGGGTCGGCCAGCCCGAGCAGGCCGAGGAACTGCATGCCGTCGACGCGCTCGTCGACGAGGCGGCCCCGGGTCGACGCCGCCCGCTCCGCGATCGCGAGGACCCGCAGTCCCTGCCGGGCCATGCGGTCGACCTCCGCCTCGATCTCCCGGCGATCGGCCACGGTCAGGGGGCACGCCTGCCCGTCGACGAGCCGGCTGGCGCACCGCGGCAGCGTCGTCTCCGGCGCGCCCTTGACGCTGATGACCAGGCCCCCGTCCGCCGCGCCGAGCACGGCGTGGAACCCGCGCACCGGCTCGAACGGCAGCTCCCGCACCCCGCGCCAGCCGGCGGCGGCCTCGCCCGTGGTGACGCCGGCCGCCTCGGCACCGGTCACGACCGCCTGATCGGTCGGGTGCGGCAGCGTCCCCTGCCCGTTCGGGGCCGGGCTCGCCCGCAGCGCGGCGGCGAGGATTCCCCGCTGCCGCGGCATGAGCCGCTCGACCGGCGCGCGCACCCGGCCGTCGGAGACGACGCGCAGCGCGATGCGCCCCTCGGTCAGCGTGCCGGTCTTGTCGAAACAGATCACGTCCGCCCGGCCGAGCGCCTCCATCGAGCGGGGATCGCGGACCAGGATGTTGCGCCGGGAAAGCCGGCGGCTGGCGCTGAGCTCCGCGGCGGTCGCGATGAACGGCAGCCCCTCGGGGATCGCCGAGACCGCCAGCGCGACGGAGTTGCTGACCGACTCGGCCAACCGGCCCCGCAGCAGGCCGGTGGTGAGCAGGGCCGCCGCGGCCGCGCCGGCCGCCGGCAGCGACGCCTTCGTCAGCTCCCGCAGCCGCTGCTGCACGCCGCTTCTCGGCGGCTCCTGCAGCGCGGTCAGCGCGTTGCGGCCCGCCTCCGTCTCGGCGCCGGTCGCGACCACGACGCAGGTGGCCGACCCGGCGGCGACGGTCGTGCCGGCGTACACCATGCTGGTGCGCTCGGCGATCGCGGCCGCCCGGGTCGCGGCGGGGCTCTTGACGACCGGCACCGACTCACCGGTCAGCGGGGACTCGTCCATCTCCAGGCCGGTGGTCTCGATCAACCGGGCGTCCGCCGGAACCGCGTCGCCCGGCTCGAGCACCACGACGTCGCCCCGCACCAGCTCGTCGACGCGGCCGACCCGCTCGACGCCGTCGCGGAGCAGCCGGACCGGCGGCGCCGCCTGGCTGACCAGCCGGCGCAGCGCGCGACGGGCCGCCGCCCCCTGGACGCCGGAGAGCACCGCGTTGCCGAGGATGACGGCGGCGACCAGCGCCGCGTCGATCGTCGCCCCGGTCACGGCGGAGACACCGGCCCCGGCGGCCAGGGGCAGCGTCAGCGGGGTGTCGAGCTCGCGGGCGACGGTGCCGAGCATCCCCAGCCCGGCCGGCGTGTCGGCGGACTGGTCCGCGACCAGGTCCCGCCGGCGCCGCTCGGCCTCCGCCTCGCCGATGCCGCGCGCGGCGGTGCCCAGCACCCGCATGACCTCACCGACGGGCAGGGCGTGCCAGGGGACGTCGGCGGCCGGCGCGGGCGGGGTCCGGCGGGACAGCCCGAGCACCGACCACATCCCGCCGGCGACGTTGACCGCCTGGGCGACAGCCGTCGCGATCGACGTGCGGCGGGCGCCGGCCTCGGACGGGTCCGCGAGCCCGAGCAGCGCCGCGGCCACCGAGCCCTGCAGCGCCACGTGGGTGCCGCGCCGGCTCACGGCGCGGGCCATCGCCGCCGCCTCCAGCAGCAGCCAGGCCGTCTCCAGGCCGGGCCCGCCCATCAGGTGCGCGCCCCACGGCGGCCGGCGGTCCTCGCGCAGCACGCCGAAGCCGCAGTCCGCCGCGGACAGCGCCGTGTCGTTGCGGTCCGCGATCAGCACCACGACGCGCCCGTCGGCCTGCAGCGCGCGGACCGACGCGGCCAGGCGCGAGCCGCCGGGCACGTGGCCGTCGGCCGGGACCCGCCGGCGGACCCCGGCCGCGGCCCCGGCGAGCAGGACGGTTCCGGCCCGCCGGCCGGCCGCGACCACGGCCGCGGTCAGCGGGTCCAGGGCCTGTTCGACGACGACGACCGCCGCGACGCTCCCGTCGCGGGTCAAGGCGTACAGCCTGCCCCGGTGCCCGTCGTGGGCGCGGGCGTCGGCGAGCACAGCGTCGGGGATCCGGGCGTCGAGGTGGCGCAGGTCGGCGAGCGCCCAGCCGTCGGCTCCGGCGCCGTCCTGCGATGTGGCGCCGGGGTCGCCGACGAGCCGTGCCGCGGCCTCCCAGGCGGTCTCGACCGTGCCGTGCACGGGCACCACGTGGCTGATGACCTGCCGGCTGCCGGTCAGCACGCCGGCGTCGATGACCACCGTGTCGACCCGGTCCAGCCGGCGCAGCGCCGCACGGTCGCGCACGAGCACGTCGCGGCGCGCGAGCAGCCGGCCGAGACCGCCCGCGAACGCCTCCCGCCCGGTGTGCGCGGGGATCGGCGAGCCGGCCATGAGGACCCGGGCCGCCCGGCGGACGCCCGTCGGCAGCTGCGTCGCCGCCGCGGCGGCGAGCAGCGTGAAGGTGCTGACCCGGCGGGCGTACCGCTCGATCGGGCCGTCGGGCAGCTCGCCCTCCCGGCCGCCGGGTCGCTCGGCCCGGCCGGCGTCCGCGTCCGGTGCCAGCCCGCTCTCCCGGCGCCGCCAAGTCTCGCGCTGCGCGGAGATCTCCCGCAGCAGCAGCGCGCGCAGGGCGGCGTCGGCGAGCAGGGACAGCTCGGCCTGGCCCACGGCGTTGATCGTCGCGTTGACGGCGGAGATCAGCAGATCGGCCTCGTGCCGGCCCAGCAGCCGCTGCAGGCCGGGTCGTACCCCCGGCAGATGGTCGACCAGCGCGACGAGCGCGACCAGCTCGCGCGCCGCCGCGGGCAGCCGCAGCCACCGCGCGACGACCGCCCCGGCGGTGCCGGTGAGATCGGCGGCCAGCGTGAGCCGGTGCCGGGTCTCGGCATCCAGGTCGTCCTGCCCGGCGCCGGGAATGAGGTCGGACTCGGCATCCGCGACGGCGCCGACGAGATCGTCGAGGTCGAGGCCTTCCTCGTCGTAGCTGACGAGCAGGCGGCCCAGTGCCGCGTTCCACGCGGCCCAGTCCACGCCGTGCAGCGCGCCGACCGCCTTCTCGATCAGCCGGCCGTGCTCGGCGGTGACCAGGCCCTGGCGGGCGCCGTGGATCTCGATGTGCGCAAGGCCGCCCCGGGCCCAGGCCTTCCGCCGGCCGCGGAACGGCCGGTGCGCGCCGCGCTTCGTCACCCGGCGACGACGGCGGTGCGACGTGCGCGGGTCGCCACCCACACCCCTGCCGCGGCGGCGAGGGCCACCGGCCACTCCAGGACGCCGAACACGGCCAGCGCGCCGACGCCGCCGTAGTACAGCAGGCGCGTGGGACCGGGCCGGGGGATGGGAATGGCGGACATGACCGTGCGGGTCGTCCAGCGGACCCGCTGGACGGCGGCCTGCGCATCGGACGATCCCATGTGTACGACGGGCACCTTGACGTGCGGCATCGGCACTTCGTGCCAGGTCACCCGCTCGGTCTCGGATACCTCGGCGGCCTGCCCGGGCTGGCCGGCGGCGAGCTGCGGCGCGGTCTCACGCCGGCTGGCACGGGCCGTCCGCGCCCGCTGCTTCTCGGCCTTCTTCTGCGGCTGCGGTGCGGCAGCCTCCGCCTCGGTCGCCGTCGCGGAAGGCTTCGGCGCGGTGGCGGTCGCCGCCGGAGCGGCCGTCGTCGCCGGTGGCTGTGGCGGGGTCGCCTTTCGCGCCCGGCTCGGCCGCTGGGTCGTCTCCTGTGCCGCATCGGCCGACTTCGGCTTGGATCGGCCTCGTGCGCGCGGCTGTGCGGTTGTCGTCATGGTAAGCACCTCCAGAAGGGCAGTGCCTACCCGGACTGCAGGTGGTCAACCACGAATCGGACCGGCGACCGGGCCGCCCCGGTCGCGAAGCCGCTCCCCTGTTCAGGCGGTGGTGGTGCGTCCGACGAACCGGCGGACGGCGGCGACGATGAGCGAGATCAGCAGGGCGCTGACCACCTCGACGGCGATGGCGGCGAGCAGAGCGGACATGCGATTCCCTTCGGGTTCGGGCGTCGGCGGAAATGTAGGCGCACCACGTGAACGCCGGATGAATCGGCGCAGGTCATCGGGGGCCGAACCCGCGTCCTGCGGGAAGCCTGCGAGTGGGCGGACACGTGCACGGGCCGGCCAAGGTTCACCGGAAGTTCCGGCGAGGCGCCCGGCGGGCCCGGTCCCGACCGCCGTCACGCCGGCGTCGCCGCCTCCGTCCCCGGCCAGGCCAGCGTGCCGTCGCGGATCTCGGCCGCGGTGGCGCGGGTCCACTCGAGCTCGGCCCGCAGGGCGTGCAGCGCGAACTCGACCTCGATCATGAACAGCCGCGGCAGGCCGATGCTCGGGAGGATGTCGGCCGTTTCGGCGATCCGCGCCTCGAGGTGCCCGGCCCGCTCGTCGAGCGCGTCGGCCGCCCCCCGCGGCCCGAGGGCCCCGAGGTAGGCGACGGCGGCGAGGAACTTCGGGTACTCCGCCGCCGGCACCCGGACCAGCTCGTCGACCCACCGCACGAACTCGGCCTGCCCGAGCGCGGTCGGCCCGTACACGGTGCGCTCCGGCCGCCGCCCGTCCCGCGTGACCTCGACCGCCTCGATCCAGCCGTGCCCGAGCAGGGCCTCGACGGTGTCGTACAGGGACCCAGAATTGATCTTGAAACTGCCGCCCTTGTGCCGTTCCCGCAGCGTGGCCGCGATCTCGTAGGGATGCATCTCGCGCTCCTGCAGCAGCCCGAGCACCGCCAGCGCGAGGGTGTTGGAGATCTTCCGCTTCGCCATCGTTGTCCTAACCGATTCCGATTAGCCGGGTCCTATTAGCCGGATCCGACTATACGGCACCGGCCATCCTCCCGTCGCCAGGCCCGGGGCCGTGGAAGTATCTGGTTCGTGTACGCCAGCATTCCGGCGCTCGTCGAGCGGATGCGCCGCGAGCTCACGCGGCTGGGCGGCGAGGACGCGCGGCGGTACTTCCTCGCGACCTACCTACGGACCACCCTCGCGGTGGCCGGGGAGATCGAGCGGGGCGGGTTCGGCGACGGCGCGTGGCTGCGCCGCTGCGACCTCGTGTTCGCCCAGCTGTACCTCGACGCGCTCGACGCGGAGGCGGCCGGGGCGGCGGTGCCGGCGCCGTGGCGGATCGCGTTCGACGCGGCGCGGGAGCGGCCGGACCTGCCGCCGGTGCGCCACGTGCTGCTCGGGATGAACGCGCACATCAACTACGACCTGCCGCAGGCGCTCGTCGCGGTCATCGCGCCCGAGGAGTTCGACGACCCGGCGAGGATGGCGGCCCGGGAGCGCGACCACACGCACGTCGACACCGTGCTGCTCGCGCAGGTCGGGGCGGAGGACGACCGGATGCGGGCGAGCACCCGCGTGAGCGCGCTCGACCGGATGCTCGGCCCGCTCAACCGGGCGGCGACGCGGCGGCTGCTGGCCGAGTCGCGGGCGAAGGTGTGGCACAACACCGCCGTGCTCGACCGGGCGCGGCGGGAGGGGGCGCAGCAGTACGACACCGTGCTGGCGGACCTGGAAGGACGCTGCGCGGCCAGGCTCACCGAGCTCACCGCGCCGGGTCAGGTGCTGCTGCGCCTCGCCCGGCACGGCTTCGGAGTACGCCTCGAACCCCGCGCGCAGTGACCGCAGGACAGCGCCGCGGCTCCTCCCTCAGCGGGCGGGACCGGCGCGCTACCGGGCCAGCCACTCGCGGTACGTGGTGGGCGCGAGGACCGCGCCGTCCCTGGCGACGATCGCGTCGCCGGGCACCGCCGCGAACATGCCGGCCGCCGGGTCGGTCACGACCGTGCGCCGGTCGCCACGGGCGGCCAGGGTGATCCGCCCGAGCTCGTCGAGCGTGAACACCTCGGGCCCCGCGACGTTGCGCACGCCGTGCAGCGGCCCGCCCTCGCTGACACCGGCCACGGCCCGGGCCACGTCGGCGGCCGCCATCGGCTGGATCGGGGTGGCCGGCAGGCGGACCGTGGTCTCGTCCGACGTCCACGACAGCACCGCGTCGACGAACTCGAAGAACTGGGTGGCCCGCACGATCGAGTACGGCACCGGACCCGCCTTCAGGATGTCCTCCTGCAGCACCTTGGCCCGGTAGTAGGCGAGGTCCGGCACCCGGTCCGCGCCGACGATGGACAGGATGACCGCGTGGCCGACACGCTGCCGGGCGGCCGCCGCGACCAGGTGGTCCATGGTGGTGCGGAAGAAGGCCAGCGAGGCGTCGTCGAAGGTCGGCGAGTTGGCGAGGTTCACCACCACGTCGGCGCCCTCGAGCGCCGCGTCGAGGCCGTCGCCGGTGAGCAGGTCCACCCCGGTCGACGGGGACAGCGGGGTGGCCTCATGGCCGTCGGCCCGCAGCATCCGGACGACCTGCGAGCCGATGAGCCCGGTCCCGCCGATCACAGCGATGTTCATGTCGGTTGCACCTCTCCGGATCGATGGCTGGCGAACGGGCAGCCGCGGCGGTGGCGGCACGCCCCGGGATGAAGACCGTCAGAGCAGCTTGTCGAGGGTCACCGGCAGGCTGCGGATGCGGCGGCCGGTGGCGTGGAAGATCGCGTTGGCGATCGCCGGGGCCACCCCGACCAGGCCGATCTCGCCGACGCCCTTGACCCCGACCGGGTTGAAGCGGTCCGGCTCGCCCACGAACGTGACGTCGAGATCGGGCACGTCGGCGTTGACCGCCACGAGGTAGTCGCCGAGCGTGCCGTTGACGATCCGGCCGGTCGCCGGGTCGGTCACGGTCTCCTCCAGCAGGGCCATGCCGATGCCGCCGACGGTCCCGCCGATGATCTGGCTGCGGGCCGTCTTGGCGTTGAGGATCCGCCCGGCGTCGACCACCGACACGAGCCGGGCCAGCCGGACGCGGCCGAGGTCGGCGTCGACGTGCACCTCGGCGAACCGGGCGGCGAACGGCCCGGCCGGCGCCAGGCCCAGCTCCTGCGGCGTCGCCGGGGCGGCCGAGCCGTCGGCGGTCAGCTCGGCGAGGTCGTGACGCTCGAGGATCTCGCGGTACGACTCCCCGCAGGCGGGATCGGAGCGCAGCCGCAGCCGCCCGTCCTCGGCGAGCACCTCCTCGGCCCGGCGCCCGCGCAGCGGCGAGGCGATGTCGCCCGCGACGAGGTCGAGGAAAGCCTGGATGAGCTTGGCCGCGGCGTCGTGCACGGCGCTGCCCAGGGAGGCGGTCATCCCGGAGCCGCCCTGCATCGGCGCCCGCGGCAGGTCGGTGTCGCCGAGCCCGACCCGGACCCGGTCGACCGGCAGGCCGAGGCGCTCGGCCGCCAGCTGGGTCATCACGGTGTACGTCCCGGTGCCGATGTCGGTGGCGGCGCTGCGCACGAACGCCCGCCCCTCGCGGTCGACGCTCGCGCGGGCCGCGCACGGCTGCTGGAACCAGAAGAAGCTGACCCCGGCCATGCCGTAGCCCACGAGGAGGTCGCCGCGGCGGGTGGCCCGCGGCGTGGGGTGCCGGTCCCACCAGCCGAACTGTTCGGCGCCCAGCTCGTAGCACTCCCGCAGCGCCTTGCTCGACCACGGCAGCCCGAGCCCGGGGTGCACGTCGGCGTGGTTGCGCAACCGCAGCTCGACCGGGTCCACGCCGATCTCGTAGGCCAGCTCGTCCAGCGCGCACTCGAGCGCGAAGTGGCCCTGCGCGTCGCCGGGCCCGCGCATCGACGTCGGCACCGGCACGTTGAGCCGCCGCACGATGTCGCGGGTGGTGACGTTCGGGCAGGCGTACCCGACCGCGGACACCTGGGTGACCGCCTCGACGATGTTGTCGTCGTTCACCGCGGACGGCTGCACCGACTCGTGCTCGATCGCGGTGAGCATGCCGTCGCGCCGGGCGCCGAGCCGGATCCGCTGGACGGTGGCCGGCCGGTGCCCGACCCCGGTGAACATCTGCGGCCGGGTCAGCCCGAGCTTCACCGGCCGGTCCACCATCCGGGCGGCCATCGCGGCCAGAATGACGTGCGGCCAGACCCGCAGCCCGGCGCCGAAGCCGCCGCCGACGTAGGGGGCCAGCACGCGCACGCCCTCCTCGGGCACCCCGAACGCGCCGGCCAGCGCCGCCCTGGTCCCGGCCGGCCACTGGGTGGCGTCGTGCACGGTGAGCCGCTCGCCGTCCCACGCGGCCACGGTCGTGAAGAGCCCCATCGGGTTGTTGGTCTCGTCGGGCGTGGTGTACTGCGCGTCGATGACCACGTCGGCCGCGGCTAGGGCGGCGGCGCAGTCGCCCCTGGTCTGGTCGCTGCCGAAGGGGTCGCGGACCGTTTCGGCCCGCGGGTCGTCGAGGGCCAGGATCGGCTCTCCCGGCCGGTAGAACACCGCCACGTGCCGGGCCGCGTCGGTCGCCCGCTCGCGCGAGTCGGCCACCACCACGGCCACGTACTGTCCATGGTGGACGATGTCGAGTCCCTGCAGCGGCGGGGGCGGCTGGCGCCAGAACCCGGAGTCGGGCCCGCGGGCCACCCGCGGCGCGTTGTAGGGCGTGATCACGGCGAGCACCCCGGGCGCGCCCTCGGCCGCGGAGGCATCGATGCCGGCGATGGCCCCGGCCGCGACGGCGCTGCGGACCAGCACCGCGTGGACCATGCCGGGATACGTGACGTCGGCCGAGTACGGCGCGCGCCCGGCGACCTTCTGCGCGCCGTCGACCCGGTCGATCCCGGCCCCGAGCACGGTGCGCTCGATGGTGGTCACCGCAAAACCTCCGACGCGTGCTCGGTGGTGACCCGCAGCGCCCGCACCAGCGTGCGCCGGGCCAGCTCCACCTTGAACTCGGTCCCCGGCACCGTGAACGGCCGCCGGACCGCCGCCTCCGCGGCCGCCCAGAAGCTCGCCTCCCCCACCGGGGCGTGGCGCAGCACCTCCTCGGCGTCCCAGGCCCGCCACGGCACGGTGCCGACCCCGCCGAGCGCGATGCGGGCCGACACGATGAGCCCGTCCTCGACGATGGTGCACACCGCGGCGGAGACGAGCGCGAACTCGTAGGAGGCCCGGTCGCGCACCTTGAGGTACGTCATCCGGGCGGCCTGCGGCGGCAGCGGCACCTCGACCTCGGTGATGAGCTCCCCGTGGCGCAGCACCGTCTCGCGCTGCGGGTCGTCGCCCGGCTGGTAGTACAGCTCGGTCAGCGGCACCGAGCGGGGCCCGCGGTCGGAGCGCAGCCGCACGACGGAGCCCAGGGCCGTCAGCGCCACGGCGAGGTCCGACGCGTGCAGCGCGATGCAGGCGGGCGACGCACCGAGGATCGCGTGCATGCGCGCCACCCCCTCGAACGCCGCGCAGCCGCTGCCGGGGATCCGCTTGTTGCAGTGGTCCACGGCGGGGTCGCGGAAGTAGCGGCACCGGGTGCGCTGCAGCAGGTTCCCGCCGATCGTGGCCATGTTGCGCAGCTGGGGCGAGGCCCCGGCGAGCAGGGCGTCGCGCACCATCGGCAGCCCCCGGGTCACGTGCGGGTCGGCCGCCGCCTGCTCCATCGTGGCGGTCGCCCCGATGCGCACCAGCCCCGCCTCGGCGGCGATCCCGGCCAGCGGCAGCCGGCTGATGTCGACCAGCCGCCGCGGCGCCACCACCCCGTCCTTGAGCATGAGGTCCACCTGCGTGGTCCCGCCGGCCAGGAATGCGGCCTGCGGGTCGGCGCTCACCGTCGCGATCGCCGTCGCCGCGTCGGCCGCGCGCGTGTAGGCGAACGTCATCGCCCGGCCACCTCCCGGATCGCGGCCACGATGTTCGGGTAGGCCCCGCACCGGCACAGGTTGCCGCTCATGTACTCCCGGATGTCCTCGTCCGACCGGGCCCGCCCCTCCTCGATGAGGGCGACCGCGGACATCACCTGCCCCGGCGTGCAGAACCCGCACTGGAACGCGTCGTGGCGCAGGAACGCCTGCTGCATCGGGTGCCCGCCGCCGAGCCCCTCGACGGTGCGCACCTCCCGCCCGTCGGCCTGCACCGCGAGCGTCAGGCAGGACACCACCCGCCGGCCGTCGACCAGGACCGTGCACGCCCCGCACGCCCCCTGGTCGCACCCCTTCTTCGTCCCGGTCAGCCCGAGCCGCTCGCGCAGCAGGTCGAGCAGGGTCACGTCCGCCGACACCCGCACCTGCTCCGGCCGCCCGTTGACGGCGACGTCCACCGTGATCTCGTCCATGATGGCCGCGCTCTACCCGGGGCCCGGACCAGCAAACCGCGGTGTACCTTCGGCCCCCGTGACCCTCGTCGACCCCGCCCGGTTCGCCACCCTGTTGCACCCCTGCGGCCGCGCGACCGACACCCCGGCCCACCTGAGCGCCCTGGCCGGCGGCGACGCCGGCGCCCGCGACGAGGCCGTGCGTCATCTCTTCGGCAGGGTCATCCACCAGGGCACGCCGCTCACCGCCACCGCGCCCGCCGCGCTGGTCGTCGCCGGGCTGCTGGCCGGCGAGCGGCTGTCCGGCCCGGCCAACGCCGAACTGCGGGTCGACCTGCTGGACTTCCTCGCCGCCGTGGCCACGGCTGGCTGGTCCTACAGCGACGAGTCGCTCGCCGACATGGCCCCGCCGCCCGGCTTCGACGTGGACGCCGCCCTGGCCGAGGCCCTGGAGAGCGACGACTACGAGGAGGAGGTCTACACCGACACCCCGCTCGGCCGGGCCCTGTTCCGCCGCGGGCTGCTCGGCTGCCGGGAGGCCGTCCCCGCCCTGCTCGCGGCGGCCGAGCAGGCCCTGTCCGACCCGCAGCCCGCGGTCCGCGCCGCCGCGGCCCACGCGGCCGCCGCCTGCCGGGCGCGGACGACGACCTGAGCCGGCTCATCCGCCGGTATCGGACCGAGTAGAGCCGATCGTCTGATCATCTCAGGGTGACCGGCCGGATACATTCACTGATCAGGGACCGAACACGCGGGAGGTAGCGTGCTGGTCAGCGATGTCATGACGGCGTTCCCGGCCTACATCCGGCTCGGGGCCACCATCCGGCGGGCGGCCGAGATGGTCAGCGTGTCCGAGGTCGGCCAGCTCATGGTTCTCGACCACGACGGGCGGTTCGTCGGCTCGCTGGGCGAGGAGGAGCTGGTGCGGGCCATGCTGCCGAGCTTCGACGACGTCACGGGCGGCGGCGGCAGCCTCGCCGACGCGTTCCGGCTGTTCCTGGAGAAGGGCCGGGCGCTGGCCGAGCGGGTCATCGACCCGCTCGTCGTGCGCGACACCGCGACCGTCCGCTCCGGCGACGAGCTGGCCCGGGCGGCCGTGGTCATGATCGACCGCGGGATCCGGCGGCTGCCCGTGGTGGACGACGGGACCCTCGTCGGCACGCTGTCGCGGGCCGACCTGTGCCGTGCGGTGATCTACCATTCCTGACCTGCGGCTGATCCTCGTCGACCGGCACACCCGGGAACGCAGCGAGCGGGTGTGCCGGCTGCCGGCCACGCTCGGGCGCGACGGCGGCGTCGCCGCCGTGGTGCTCGACGACCGGGACGTCTCGCGGCGCCACGCCCGGCTCGACGCGGCCGGGGACGCGCTGCACGTGACCGACCTGGGCAGCACCAACGGCACGTTCGTCAACGACGCGCGGGTGACCCGCCAGGCGCTGCGGGCCGGCGACCGGCTGCGCATCGGGCGGTACGACATCCACTGGGTCTTCATCGATCCCGAGGCGACGGCCTTCATCGACCCGGGCGAGCGGACCTCGCTGCGGCTCGTCGGGCCGCCGACGATCCCGGCCAGGCAGGTCGTCAACAAGGCCGAGGCGCACAACCGGCAGGCGGGGCACGAGCTGGACGGGTTCCTGTCGCTCGCGCACGGGTTCCTGCCGGCCGAGCCGCCGCTGCTGGCCTTCCCGGAGTCGCACCGGGCCTGGGACGACATGACCGAGCGGCTGCCGGAGCTGTTCCGCCGCCTCGCCCTGCGCCGGGCGTTCGACGCGCTCCCGGTGCTGGACGCCCGGCCCGAGGCGCTGCCGGACCGGTACCTGCTGCGGGCCTCGAC
Organism: Dactylosporangium sp. NPDC051485; assembly: GCF_040682015.1. Lineage (NCBI taxonomy): Bacteria > Bacillati > Actinomycetota > Actinomycetes > Micromonosporales > Micromonosporaceae > Dactylosporangium > Dactylosporangium sp. NPDC051485. The sequence continues at coordinate 15,563 of NZ_JBFAZW010000110.1, read as the reverse complement.
GCTGCTCGGGGTCTTTGCGCACGCGTACCAGTACATGGCCGTCGATCCGCCGAAGGCCCTCCCGGAGTCGTTGCTGCGGCCGTGGACCACGGTGTCGCGGCGGCTGGGCAAGCAGCTGCCGGCGGTGTCGTACATCGACCTGTTCTTCTACAACTGGCGGCTGAAGGACCCCTCGGGCCCGCGGGCGCTCGCCAACCTGGACCTGCTCGTGCCGACCTGGAACAACGCCGCCGAGCGGGTCTTCTACCTGGCCACCACCGAGTTCGCGATGGGCCTGACCCCGGTGCTCGGCGCCATGCTGGACGCCCAGGAGGCCGTGGTCGCCGACGACCCGCAGCGGCTGGAGCGCGCGCTGCTGGTCATCCTCGACGGGCTGCGGCACGTCACGGAGGCCATCTACCCGCAGATCGACCCCAACCCGCGCGGCCGCCACCCGCTCGACCAGGTGCTGTGGGCCAAGACGGTCGGCACCGCGGGCGTGCCCATCTTCGACGGCGCGCCCAGCCCCAGCGGCACCGCGCAGCCGCACATCCACGCCATCGACGCGTTCCTGGAGCGGCGCGACTACGGTTCGCTGGTCGGGCAGCAGAGCGTCTACCTCGCCGGCTTCTTCCCGCGGCACTGGCGGGAGCTGGTCGCGGCGCTGCGCGAGGTGTCCGTGCGCCAGTACGTCGAGCAGACCCGCAACCAGACCCTGCGCGGCGTCTACAACGCCGTGCTCGACGCCTACGTCGGCGACCGGGGCTGGATGGGCCTGCACCGCATCAAGGCCTACGGCTTCCTCGAGGTGGCGTTCAAGGTCGGCCGCCAGGTGACGACCGGCGCCCGGTTCACGGGGCTGTTCAAGGACCGCACGTGGGACAAGGTGGACGGCGAGCTGGCCGTGGTGCGCGACGAGCGCCGCCCGCCGGTCGGGCCGCCGGTGGTGTTCGGCACCGCCCGCCGCGGCCGCGTCGTCACCGGCGAGTCCGGCGCCTGGACCTGCTACCTGGACCTGGACGTGACCGGCCAGGGCGTGTACCACCAGCCCGGCGACCGGGTCGGCGTGCTGGCCGAGCACGACGACGACCTCGTGCGCCGCACGGTCGCCGCGCTGCAGGCCGGCGGCGACGAGCTGGTCCGGCTCACCCCGGCCTGGCGGGCGGCGGTGGCCTGCCGGGCCGGCTACGACGGCGAGGTCGACGTGCTGCCGCTGCGCACGCTGCTGCGCTTCGCCCGGCTCCGCCCGGTCGGCCGGGACGTGGCCAAGCGGCTCGTGCGCCTCAGCGCCGTCGGCTCGTGGGGGCGGATCGTGGACGCCCGCATGGAGGACCAGTGGGAGCTGTGGGACGTCCTCAACCTGCTGCACGCCGGCGGCTACGACGTCACCCGGCTGTGGAAGGCCGACCCCGGCGAGCCCGACGCGTTCTGCGCGGTCGTGCCGCCCGAGCCGTTCCGGCTGTACTCCATCGCCTCCGCCCCGCCGCCGGGTGAAGCGGCCACGGCGCTGCAGCTCGTCGTCGCCGGGCTCGACTACACGTCGGCCCGCACCCCGTGGTCGTACCCGCGGGCCCGGCGCGGCACCGCCTCGCACTTCCTGCGCCGGGCGAGCACGGAGGGCCGGGCGCGGCTGTCGCTGCGCATCGTCCCCACGCCTCGGTTCCGGCTGCCGGACGACCCGGCGCGGCCCGTCGTCATGTTCGCGGCCGGCTCCGGGATCGCCCCGTTCCTCGGGTTCGTCGCCGCCCGCACCGGGCCCGGCGCCAACCGGCTCTACTGGGCCGTGCGCACCCCCGCGGAGTTCGTCGAGCATGACGGCCTCGACGCGGCCGCCGCCGCGGGCCGGCTGACCCTGCGGGTCGCGTTCTCCCGGGCCGACGCCGGCGTCGCGTTCGACGGCCGGCGGCACACCGTCGCCGACGGGCGGCGGCACCGGGTCGACGACGCGATCCGGGCCGACGCCGAGCAGCTGCGGGAGCTGCTGCGCCCGGCCGAGGAGGGCGGCGGGGGCGCGCACGTCTACGTGTGCGGCAGCGCCCGGTACGCCGCCGCCGTGGTGCGGGCGCTGAGCGAGATCGCGCCCGGGGACGGCCGCGAGTTCCTGCGCCGCCTCGTCGCCGAGGGGCGGCTCGGGGAGGACGTCTTCACGACGTACCTCGGCCACGCCCAGCAGGGGCCCCGCTTCGACGTGTCCGACCTGGCCCGCCGCAACACCCCGGAGGCGGGCTACTGGATGGCGATCGGCGGCGCGGTCTTCGACGTCGGCGAGTTCGTGCACCTGCACGTCGGCGGCCCGCACATCATCCGCAACCACGCGGGGCTGGACGCCACGGCCGCCTACCGCAAGGTGCTGCACCACGCGCACGCCGAGATCGACGCGCAGCTCGCGATGTACCACATCGGCCACCTCCGCCGGCTGCGCTTCGGCGCGAAGTGGGGCGTGGTGCTCACCGAGGACGGGCTGCGTGCCGTGCGCCTCGAGGAGCTGTTCCGGGTCTGGGTGCGCTTCGTCTACCTCGTCGTCGGCATGGAGAACGCCCTGTCCGCCGACTACGGGTTCACCGCGGCCGTGGCCACCGCCGGCGAGGACCCGGCCGAGCTGACCCCGTTCAAGGCCCAGTACGTCATCGAGGCCCACCGCCGGTTCCTGGTCAGCTACCTCGACGGCCTCCTGCAGGAGGACCTGCGCGACCTGTGGCGGCAGACCGCCGGCTTCTGCGACCCGCACCAGGACGTCCGCGCGTTCGACGCCGGCCTCGAGTCCCTGGCCGCCGGCCCGGACGCCGGCCTGGTCCGCCGCTCGGTACCGGCGGTGCAGCAGCTACTCCTGGCCGGCGAGGACCACCGGCGGGTCACCGCGCTGTGCCGCACCTATGCCCACGCCGACGTGCAGCTGCTACACGAGCTCAAGGCCGCCGTGCTGGAGGGCGTGCGGGCGTTCGAGGCGCACGAGGCCGACGTCGTCGAGCGGGCCGGCGCCGCGCTGCTGCTGGCCGCCCGCGCGCCCCTGGACACGGTCGCGGCCTACTACCGGCGCCTGGCCGGGCAGACCCGCGGCCACGGGATCGCCGCCCTGCCCGGCGAGGACCCGATTCCGGCCGACCGCGGCCTGCCCGGCCACGGCGGCCCACTGCCGATCCCGGGTTAGCGTCCGTTGCACCACTGCGGCGGGCCCGGATTCCTCGCCCGGGCCGCTTCGACTTCGGCCCTCCCGGCGGATGAGTCCGCACACCATCGAGCGGCTGAACTAGCAGCCGACGCTCCGTGGCGCTGGGGCTGCCGACGAGGCTCCGCCAAGCAGAGATCGGCCTCACCAGTGGGTCCGGCAAGACCGCCCTCACGGACCACAATGCCGACCCGCGGCGCGGCTCCGTGCGCTGCTCGGCCCGTCCGTGTCACACGACCAGGTCCCGGTGATCGACAGCGCGCCCGGACGGCCGGCACCGTTCGCGTGGAGGCATCCTGGTTACAGTCGGCGACGCCTGCGGGTCTGTGGCGGCACATTCACATGCCGATGAGCGCGTATTCACTGAAATGCTCCACCGGTGGCGCGTTGGGATGGTGCTCAACCTTTCGCAGGCTTCGGCGGAATTGACAGCCGGCCGGACGTGGCAGATGCAAGAACCGGCTGCGATACGCTGCCGATGAGCACGAATGGCGGCCGATTGTTCGACACGTTGCCGCACCGGCGGGCCGGTGCGGCGGCGGCGGTGGCGGTGATGCGCGACGGCCCGCGCGGGCACGCCCGGACGCTGCGGCGCCGCCCTTGCGGTCCGGCGGCGCGGGATCGGTGTGATCGGCGACGACCCGGCCGGCGGGGTGCTCGGCGGAGTGTTCGGCCTGTTCGGGCGGTAGCGTCGACGGGACCGGCGCGGGGGCCGGGTCGGGCCGCCGATCGTCGACCGCGGTCACCGGCGGGACGCCACCATGGATACGGCGTAGCTTCTCGGCGTGCCTCCGAGCAAGGCCCCACGCTCGATGCCGCTCATGTTCCCGACGGAACTGCTCCCTTGCCGGACAATACCGCCGAGACCTGGACCGGTCACGCATGGCAGCCAATTCCGTCCGACTGAAGAATGACAGCTGCCCCATACGATTCATTATCCCCGAGCCCGCCCGGAATCACCGCCCCGGACGGCAACGACAATGTCAAATTGTGCACGGTCATGCCGCGGGACCGCGAGTGTCTCTAGTGTCCTGAGCCGCCGCGACACCTTGCTGTTGGACAGGCCGTCGGTGCACGGCGTGCCTGGTCATCGACGCCTGCAGGTCCTTGTCGGCAGGGTGAGCAAAGGGATTGCATGCCTGCGGGTGACCAGCTTTGATCGGTACCCGTGACAATCTTCGATGAGCTTGTCTGCCCAGATCGGTATCCGCGCTCGTCCCGGTACGACCTGGCCTGGCTGCTCGACCTGGACATGGGGCCGAACCCGTTGTGGCTGCTGGAGGACCTGGCCCGGGATCTTGACCTGCGCCCGGGAATGCAGGTCCTGGACCTGGGCTCCGGCAAGGGAGCGACGTCCGTGTTCCTGGCCCGTGAGTACGGCGTCCAGGTCGTGGCGGCCGATTGGTGGATCGCGCCGGATGAGGCAGCGGCCGTGTTCGCTGACGCTGGCGTTTCCGGCCAGGTGACCGCCGTGCGGGCCGAGGCGCACAACCTTCCGTTCGGGAAGGACAGCTTCGATGCCATCGTCAGCATCGACGCATTCGAGTATTTCGGCACCTCCGACTGGTACCTGCCATACCTCGTAGGGTTCCTGCGGCCTGGCGGCCAACTCGGCGTGGCGACGCCGGGAATGACCCAGGAGGTCCGGGAACTCGGGGCGATCCCGGAGCGCATCAAGGAACTGTTCGGCTGGGAGCCGATCGCCTGGCACACCGCCGAGTGGTGGCGCTTTCAGTGGGAAGTCACCGAACTCGTGACCGTCACATCGGCACGACTGCAGGAAGATGGCTGGCGGGACTGGCTGCTATGGACACAGGCGGTGGCCAAGCACACAGGCGACTGGGCGGGCCCACAACACAATCGCCAGGCGGTGATCGACCTACTCGCCGCCGACGCCGGCGAGTTCCTCACCTTCGCGATGGTGACAGCGAGGAAGAACTGACGTGCAAGCTCCGCGCAGTCCGCTGTGGACAATGATCTTGAATCGACCACGCAGAGACGAGCAGCCACCGCCATGACCCCAGACCCCGACAGTTCACGGTCTCTAGCAGCCGACGCTCCGTAGCGCTGGGGCTGCCACCGAACGACTGCGCCGGCTCGGCATCCACTCCGGACGAGCCCGCTCCATCGCCCTGTTCGCGCTCTCCACCGACCTCCCCGCAGCATTGCTGGCCGCATGTTCGGTATCCACATCAGCGTCGCCGTCGCCTGCCAACGCGCCGGCGCCGGTGACTGGACCGCCCACGCTGCCGACATCAGCCGCCGCCCACACCAACAAGGAGCCAGAGCCGATGAAACCCACTGACCGGTGGAGACACCTGCTCGACCAGCGACTCCACGAAGCCATCACCGTGCTCGGGCAAACCCCCGGCCTGCACGGACTCATCGTCGCCGGCAGCGTCGGGCGCGGCGAGCCCTGGCCCATGTCCGACATCGACCTGCTACCCATCTACGACGACTCCACCGACCCCGCCGAATCCGCGACCCAGCTCGATCAACGCCGAGCCGCACTCGTCGACTGGTGGACGGGCTCCGGCCGCGCGCAAGCCCTCGACATCGGCTGGCTCGCCTTCACCACCACCGAAATCCGCGACGCCGTCGCCGCCGGACCAGACCACGCGGCCGCCCTCATCGCCGAACCGCGCTGGTTCCATGGCCTGGACAAGGCATACGGCGGGCGCGCCGCCGACCCCGACGACGAACTCGCGGACGCGTTCGCCGCCTGGATACGCGAGGTCCGGTTCCACCCCACGGTCGTCGCCACCCGCATCAACACCTGGCGGCAACAGGCCGTCGACGCACTCACCGCAGCGACCCAAGCCCGGACCGACGACCTCACCAAAGCCACCCAAGCGCTGCGTACCTCCGCCCGCGCGCTGCGTCTGGTCCTCATCGAACGGTGGGGCGAACGACTCGGCTCCATGGGCCGGGAATGGACCCGCTTCGAACGCATGGCGGAGCGCCACGGCCAGCCGGCGCTCGCCGCCCGGATCGCCACCCTGGCCGCCGCCGATCCGGCCACCGCGGCACAACGCGCCGAGGTCGCCCCACCATGGCTGCAAGAACGCATCGACCTGTGCTACGCCGCCCGCACCGCAGTCGGCGAAGACGTCACCTGGGCCGAGAACGCACGCGACCAGATCGCCGCCTTCACTGTCCACGTCGTCAATCACCGCCCCGACCTCGACGGCCCCTGGACCAACACCCCCGACCCAGCCCTCGACGCCCACCTCGCCGAACTCCGCGAGCTGATCACCCAACACGGCTGATTGTGGCCTGATGCGCGGAGCTGCCGATGGGAGACTGCCCCGCCCGGACGAGCCGGCGATCGGCCCGCCAGTTGGCACGCCGCCAGAAACCGGTGTCGCGATAGCGCCACCAGTACAGAACAGTGCGGTCATCGGGCCATGCCGCGATCGCCACGCCACGCGGTTCGAACTGGTTGCGGTCCAGGTCGATGGGGCGCCAGTTCGGGTCCAGTGGCTCGTCATCGGCGGCTGGCCGCACGTGTTGCCGGGACCGTTCGTCGCAGGCGGCGAAGCGTTGAAAGTTCTGTTGAGCCTCGATCAGGCAGGGACGGTTGGCACCACCCGCCCAGTCCGGCCAGCGCAGTTGTACCTGGTCGTCCTCCCAGAAGCACACCGGACAGATCTGATACGAGCCCGGCGGTTCATCGTTCGTCAGGTGTCCGCAGCACACACACGGATACTTCAAGCCCACGGCCGCCATCCTGTCGGACAACAGCACCGCGATCGACTTCCGAGTCGGCCTGGACAGAACCCGAAGGACATCGGCCGGCGCGGAGTCGTGTCGTGCTCGCCGCCCGCGGATCGGTGCGACGGCAGCCGATCTTGGCGCACGGATCTACCGAGAAGCGGGTATCCGATCATGGCAGGAATGCAGACCTGGCCTGGCGTTCGACTCGGCCGGCGAGATGCGCATCGTAGGTGGCTTACCCAGGTCAGCGCTGAGCAGATTCCCACCACACCAGATTGGCGGCCACCTGGGCCACCGGCTCGATGATCTCCCACCCCTCAGCGATCAGACCATCGTCGATCCGCCAGATGTCGACGACCGCGATCTCTGGTCCTGCATCGGGAAGCCAGCGCCGCGAGTACACCACGACGTGATCACCGTCGGCCAGCACCTGATGAATCTCGACCTGCATGCCGACGAGCGGCACCAGCGCAGCGCGGACGGCGCCGAGCCACTCTCCCTTGGTCGACCTGGTTGAACCCGGCCTGTGGTGGACGAAGTCATCACTCAGGAACTGTGCGAGCGCATCAACGTCACCCGTCTCGATCAGCCCTGCCAGCGCCCGTTGGACGATGCTCTTGTTCTCCGTGGTCATGGACGCAGTGTTTCCGCGGCCGCTTCGATTGTCGATGAACTCGGATTTCATGGCGTCCGGCTCAACGATGCGTACCCTTCATGATCGTGTACACGGTCGGGGAACTCCTGCGGCAGTGGCGGCAACGCCGGGGACTCAGCCAACTGGATCTTGCGATCGCTGCGGACGTCTCGGCTCGTCACGTCAGCCTGGTCGAGACGGGTAAATCCAAGCCGAGCGCCGACATGATCCTCCGGCTCGCGGATCAGCTCCACGTGCCGCTACGTGATCGCAACCGGCTCTTGCTCGCCGGGGGCTTCGCACCCCGGTACGCCGAGCGTCCGCTCGACGACAATGCACTGTCGGCCGTCCACGACGCGATCCGCAGGGTCCTCCGCGCGCACGAGCCGTATCCGGCGGTGGTCTTCGATCGCCGGTGGAACATCGTGATGACCAATCGCGCTGTCGACCCGTTCTTCGCACAGGTGGCTCCCGACCTGCTGCGGCCGCCGGTCAACCTGGTGCGGCTGGGACTGGACCCGCGCGGGTTCGCTCGCATGGTCGTCAACCTGGCCGACGTGCGCGCGGTGTTCCGCACCCGGATCTCACGCCAGCTCGCCACTGCTCCCGACCCTGAACTCACCGCACTCTACGAAGAACTGCTGGCGCCCGAACACGACGACACGGCGAGCCAACGGATCGACGCCGACGTCGTAATCCCGATGATCCTCCGCGTCGGCGGACGCGAGCTACGGCTGTTCTCGACCATCACCACATTCGGCACCCCGATGGACATCACGATCGACGAGGTCGCGATCGAGTCCTACTACCCGGCAGACGCGGAGAGCGCCGCCTACTTCACGGAGGAGAGCGCCGCCTACTTCACGGAGTAGCACACTGTCATGCCGCGGCGTGTGCGCGAAGGCAGAGCCACGTCCGTCGCACGAGGTGACGGACACGGTTTGGCCGGAACCGTATCGGTTCGCGGCGGTGCGGCGCTATCGCTGCGTTCGTCGTTGACGCCGGGTCGGCGCTCGGCGCAGTGTCGACAGGGGTACGACCGTGGCCTACTCCCTGGAGCTGTTCGCTCGGTCGGGCGATTCGGTGGCGCAACGCGTCGCTCCTACACTGCTGGAAGCCGCGTCGAGGCTTGCCCCCAGACCTGTTGGCCGTGCACGTCCACGACGGTGTCGGCGTGTCCGGGTACGACGTCACCCGGCGCCGGCCCGGCGGCAAAACCGGGACATCAACGTCACCTCCTGACCCTGATCCAATGGTCTCCCTGACGGTCTCCACGGGTCGCAAGCCGGGACGTTTGATCAGCCCGACCGCGATTACGGCGGCCATCATCCACGCTTGTCGCCACCGGCGACAGCACCGTTCGCGTCAGCTTCGGTTACTGCCAGCTCGTCTACGTTGATGCACAAAGCAAGCACCTGCCGCCGCTGTGTACTCAGCCGCCGTCTCAGGGTCCCTCGATCAGGTGCGCTGTCATGCCGCAGACCGCGAGCGCAACGTCGGCGAACTCTGTCACGCCGCGTGACGAGAATCCGGCGCCGGCGGCGGCCCTTCGTGGACCGCGCATCTGCTCGGTGGAGACTGGGAAAGCTGCGGCTTCGACCACGAGATCCTCAGCACGTTGCGGGCGCCCGGCCCCAAGCAGCCGCCCGCCGATCACGCCCGGCTCGCCGCCGATCTGGCCGCGTGGTCCGCGGCGGCCGGACGCACCACCACGGCGGAGCGCATCGAGGCGTTGCTGCGCCGACCAGAGCGGGCTGCTGGAGGATCGATACCGCGCGATGTTCGGTGAACTCGGCCTCGACACCGGCGATTCCTCGCCCGGGCCGCGGCGCACTGCGCCTGGCCCGCCCCAGGCGCTGGCGGCGTCCCGTGGAAGCCCGTGGGTTACGGGCTGCTCGCGTCGAGGTGGCCGGCGAGGTGCCCGATCACCGCCCGGGCGTCGTCCTCGATGCCGTGGATGAAGGTCGAGCGCCGCCGGCGTAGCACCGGCAGGCCCAGCGCGTAGAGGCCGGGGCTGGCGGTGACCCCGCCCTCGTGCTCCAGGTGGCCCTTGGCGTCCACGACGGGGATGTCGAGCCAGTGGTACTCCGGGCGGAACCCGGTCGCCCACACCACGCTGCGGATCTCGCCGGAGGTGAGGTCCAGCTGCAGCCGCGACGTGTCCGGCGCCCGGGTCGGCTCGAACCGCTCGCCGGCGCCGTCGCCCGCCCACGCGTCGAACGTGTCGAGCAGGCGCTCCAGCTTGAGGTCGGCGAGGGCGAACACGTTGCGCAGGCCGCCGGAGAACAGTGCCCGGCCGTCGCGCACCGCCGCCCAGCGCCCGACGAGGGATACGCCGAGCCCGGTGAGGGCGTTGAGGTCGAGCGTGGACCGTTGCGGGGTGCCGGCCAGCTGCGGCGAGGGCAGGCGCCGGGCCCGGGTCAGGTCGTCGATCTCGTCGTAGCGCTGGTCCCACACCCCGGAGGCGTCCATCCACCACAGGACGTCCTTGCCGCGGTACAGGCGGGGCAGCCGCGTGTGCTCCCCCACCGCGAGGGTCACCGGCCGGCCCGAGCGCTGCAGCTCGGCGGCGAGCTGCACGCCGGTGGCCGAGGCGCCGACGACGAGCACGCCGCCCTCGGGCAGCTTCTCGGGGCCGCGGTAGTCGAACGGCGTGAACTGTTCCACGGACGCCGGGACCGCGCCGGCGAACCCGGGCACGGTCGGGCGGTTGCAGGCGCCGCTGGCGATGACCACGCTGCGGCACCCGATCTCGCCGGAGCCCGTCGTCACGCGATAGCCGTCATCGGTACGGCGGACCGAAGTCACCTCGGTGCCGGTGCGCACCGGCGCGGCGATGCCACGGGCGAAGCGCTCGATGAACTCGATCACCTCGCCCATCGCCATGTAGCCGTCGGGGTCCGGGCCGTCGTAGGCGAGGCCGGGCAGGCGGCTCTGCCAGTTCGGCGTCAGCAGGCGCAGCGAGTCCCAGCGCTCACGCCGCCACGAGTTGGCCACCTCGCCGCGCTCCAGCACGACGTGGTCGATCGAGCGGTCGGTCAGGAACCGGCTCGCGGCCAGGCCCGCGTGCCCGGCGCCGATGACGACGGTGCTGACGCGCTCGATGGTTCGGCCCTCCAGGACGTTCGTGGATGCGATGCGACGTGCGTGAACTAGGCGACAGTAACGGTGACGTCGGTCGGGTTGGTCAGCGCGTCGAACACGGCCGAGCGCTTCTGCGACTGGGCGACCAGCGCCTCGATCTCCTGCTTGGTGGCGTCCGCGTCGATGTGGAAGGTCACCTTGATGTCGTTGTAGCCGTTGCGCACGTCGCTGTCGCCCAGGATGCCCCGGATGTCGTGGTTGCCCTCCACGGTGGACTCGACCGAGCGCAGCTGGATGCCACGGTTCTGCGCGACCGAGGCCACGCCGGCGGTGAGGCAGCTGGCCAGGCCGACCAGCAGGAACTCGATCGGCGTGATGCCGTTGTCCTCGGCGGCGAACACGGCCGGGTGGTCGGCGTCGAAGACCGACTCGCTCTTGTGGGTCTGCTCCGCGCCGAGGCCGTGGAACTGCTGGACTCGGATCGTGCTGTGCACGCCCTTCTCCCACTTCGAGGTGGCCCGCCACGTGAACTGCGCGGCCTCGGGTGCATCCTTGAGAGCCGCGCGCGCGTCGAGCAGCGCCTGGACATTGACCCCGTTCTCTGCGGTCGTCATGTTGCGCCCTTTCGTCCAATTCACATATTTGCCCGGTCGGGATAGTTGACAGTACACCGACTGCAATGATCGGACTATGATCAACGCCATGGGACCCGCCCCCACCAGCGCGGCCGGCTCGGTGGGCCCGGTCGAGACGCGGTACGCCGACCTGCCGGACCCGATCGAGCTCGACTGCGGGCGGCGGCTGACCCAGGTTCGCGTGGCCTATGAGACGTACGGCACCCTGTCCCCCGAACGGGACAACGTCATCCTGGTGTGCCACGCGCTCAGCGGCGACGCCCACGCGGCGGGCCGGTCGGTGACGTCGACCGAGAGTACCCGCGACGGCTTCGGCGCCGAGGACCGTGACGGCACCGGCACCCAGGGTCTCGGTTGGTGGGACGGGATGATCGGGCCGGGCAAGGCGTTCGACACCGATCACTTCTTCGTCGTGTCCACCAACCTGCTGGGCGGCTGCCGCGGTACGACCGGGCCCTCGTCCGTGAATCCGGAGACGGGCCGGCCCTACGGGTCGGACTTCCCGGTCGTCACGGTCGCGGACATGGTGCGCACCGAGCGCGCGTTCCTGGCCACCCTCGGCATCGAGCGCCTGGCCGCGGTGGCCGGCGGCTCGCTGGGCGGCATGCAGGCGCTGCAGTGGGCGGTGCAGTACCCGGACCGGGTCGGCGCCGTGGTCGCCATCGCCAGCACCCACGCCCTGCACGCCCAGGGCCTGGCCTGGAACGCCATCGCCCGGGACGCCATCATGCGCGACCCCGACTGGCAGGGCGGGCACTACCACGGCACCGGCCGGGCGCCCTCGGCCGGCATGGGCGTGGCCCGCATGGTCGGCCACGTCACGTACCTGTCCTCCGACGCGATGACCGACCGGTTCGGGCGCGGGCTGCAGTCCTCCGCCGACGTGCGGTACACGATCACCGACGCCGAGTTCCAGGTCGAGAGCTACCTGCGCCACCAGGCCGGCACGTTCGTCCGGCGGTTCGACGCCAACACCTACCTCTACACCTCGCGCGCCCTGACCTACTTCGACCTGGCCCGCCAGCACGGCGACGGCTCGCTCGCGCAGGCGCTCGAGGGGGTGGCGGCCCGGACGCTGCTCATCGCGTTCAGCTCCGACTGGCTGTACCCGCCGTCGGCGTCCAAGGACATCGCCGACGCGCTGCTGGGCCTGGGCAAGCCGGTCGAGTTCCACGTCATCGACGCGCCCTACGGCCACGACTGCTTCCTGCTGGAGGAGGGCCGGCAGACGCCGATCATCCGCCGATTCCTGTCCGCCTGAGAAAGTGAGCTCATGAACCATATCGAGGAGGCCCGGGAGTTCGGCTTCGAGACGCGGCAGCTGCACGCCGGACAGCGCCCCGACCCGAACACGGGCGCCCGCGCCGTGCCGATCTTCCAGACCACCAGCTACGTGTTCGAGGACCCGGAGTCCGCCGCCGCGTACTTCAACCTGCAGGAGTACGGCAACACATACAGCCGCATCATGAACCCGACCGTCGCGGTCTTCGAGGAGCGCATGGCCAACCTCGAGGGCGGCATGGGCGGGGTGGCCTTCGCCAGCGGGATCGCCGCCCAGGCGGCCGCGCTGTTCACCCTGCTGCAGCCGGGCGACCACGTGGTCTCCTCCACGGCGCTGTACGGCGGCACCGTGAACCAGCTCAAGCACCTGCTGCGCAAGATGAACGTCGAACTGACCTGGGTCGACCCCGACGACCCGGACGCGTGGCGCTCGGCGGTGCGCCCGGCCACGAAGGCCTTCTTCGCCGAGACCATCGGCAACCCGTCCGGCAACGTGCTGGACATCGAGACGGTGGCCGCGATCGCGCACGAGCACGACCTGCCGCTCATCGTCGACAACACCTTCGCCACGCCGTACCTGTGCCGCCCGATCGAGTGGGGCGCGGACATCGTCATCCACTCGGCGACGAAGTTCATCGGCGGCCACGGCACCAGCATCGGCGGCGTCGTCGTCGAGGCCGGCACGTTCAACTGGTCCAACGGCCGCTTTCCGGTCATCGCCGAGCCCTCCCCGGCCTACCACGGGCTGCAGTTCCACGAGACGTTCGGCAGCTACGGGTACCTCATGAAGCTGCGCGCGGAGACCCTGCGCGACCTCGGCGGGGCGATGTCGCCGTTCAACGCCTTCCTGTTCCTGCAGGGCCTGGAGACGCTGTCGCTGCGCATGGAGCGCCACGTCGCCAACGCGCTCGCGGTCGCCGAGTTCCTCGCCGCGCACCCGCTCGCGGCCAACGTCTCCCACCCGGGCCTGCCCTCGAGCCGCTACCGGCCCCTGGTGGAGAAGTACCTGCCGCGCGGCGCCGGGGCGGTCTTCTCGTTCGAGTGCGCGGGCGGCCGGCAGGGCGGCCAGGACCTGATCCGCGGCGTGACGCTGTGGTCGCACCTGGCCAACGTCGGCGACGCCAAGAGCCTCGTGATCCACCCGGCCAGCACCACCCACCGCCAGCTCAGCGACGACGAGCTGCGGGCGGCCGGGGTGGCCCCCGGCACGGTACGGCTGTCGGTGGGCACCGAGTCGGTCGCCGACCTGATCTGGGACCTCGAGCAGGGCTTCGCGAAGGTGGCATCATGACCGAGCTGAGTGCGTATCAGGACCCGTCAACGATCCAGCGGGTGCTGCACGGCGCCCGCACGATCGCGATCGTCGGGCTGTCCAGCAACGAGCTGCGCGCGAGCAACTTCGTCGGCTACTACCTCAAGCGGCACGGGTACCGCGTGATCCCCGTCAACCCGCGCGAGTCCACGATCCTGGGCGAGACCAGCTACCCCAGCCTGACCGACGTGCCGGTCCCCGTCGACGTGGTCGACGTCTTCCGCGCCCCGGACGCCCTGCCGGGCATCGCCCGCGAGGCGGTGGCGATCGGCGCCACCGCCCTGTGGTGCCAGTTCGGCGTCCTCAACGAGGAGGGCAACCGCATCGCCGCGGAGGCCGGCCTGTCGGTGGTGGTGGACCGCTGCCTGAAGATCGAGCACGCGCGGTACGTGGGGCGCATGCACTGGCTCGGCTTCAACACGCAGCGCATCACCGCCGTGCGCGGCGGCCTGCAGTAGCGCGCACCCGTCCCGGACGCTACAACCCTTCGCGGCTCGCGCGCAGCGGGAGGTCCTGCTCGCGCACGAGGCGGCGCAGGATCACGTCCGACTCGTGGATGGCGCGCACGCCGCCCTGCTCGGCGATGTACGCCGACGCGGTGCGCAGGGCCTCCACCGCACGGTCGCGGTCGCCCTGGCGGGCCACGCCCGCGGCGAGCAGGAGCCAGGCGTCGACCAGGGCGGCGGGCGGCAGGCCGGGGTCGCCCAGGACGCGGTCGGCGCACTCGACGGCCCTCGCCGGGTCGCCGCCGGCCAGGCCGGCCAGGCCGCGCAGCAGGGTGGCGTCCGGGTGCCGGGGGTCCAGGGTGGACAGGGCCGCCCCAGCCTCCTGGTCGCGGCCCATCGCGATGAGGACTCGCACCTCGGCTGCGGCGAGGTCGTGGCGCAGCCAGACGCCGCCGTGCGGGCGGCGCAGGGCCCTCAGCGCGGCCGGCAGCTCGCCGCGGGCGCGCAGCAGGCGGGCGCGGACCAGGGCCAGGGTGGCGGCGTAGACGTCGCGCTGGGGGCGGCCGGCGACGGCGGCCAGGCCGGCCTCGGCGGCGAGCAGGTGACGCCAGGCGGTGTCCAGGTCGTACCACTCGGCGGCCGTCCAGGCCAGGGCCGCGTCGGCGACGTGGTGGGCCGGCCTGCTCTCGATGGTCGCGATGCGGCCGGCCACGGCCAGGGCCCGCTGGGCGGCGTCGTGGGCAGTGCGCAGCCTGCCCCGATGGGCCTCGGTGAGGGCGAGGTGCTGCACGCAGTACAGCAGCAGGGGCTCACACCCGCGCTGCCCGGTGGCGGCCAGCGCGCCGGCGGCGAACGCCTCGGCCGCCTCCTCGAGCCGGCCCGTGCAGAGGTGGCCGGTGGCCTGGCCGGCGAGCACGATGACGCGCAGGAGCGGGCGGGCGGCCAGCCGCTCGTGGTCGAGCCGGCTCAGCAGGCCGGCGCCGGCGACGGCCGTGGCGGCGAGGCGCTCGTGGTCGCCGGCGAGGTAGGCCAGGGACAGGTGGACGAGCCCGGCGCCCAGGCCTAGCTCTACGGCGACCTGCGGCCCGGAGGCGACGCCCGGGGCGAGCTCCACGGCGACCTGCGGCCCGGGGCCGACATCCGGGCCTGGCTCCACGGCGACCTGCGGGCCGAAGGCGGCGCCCGGGCCGGGCTCCACGGCGACCTGCGGCCCGGGGGCGACATCCGGGCCGGGCTCCACGACGACCTGCGGCCCAGGGGCGACATCCGGGCCGGGCTCCACGACGACCTGCGGCCCAGGGGCGACATC
>NZ_JBFAZW010000109.1:0-37412 GCF_040682015.1 Dactylosporangium sp. NPDC051485 | reverse complement strand
CCATTATTTGCCCCCCGCCGTACCTCCCCCCTTTTCCCGTGGGGGGCCCCCGCCAATCACGGCGTTAACCTGGGCCCCCCCCCCCCCCCGGGGGCGCACCCCCCCCCCCCGGGCGCCCACCCGCCACGGTTTCCGCGTAGGTGCCAGGTCAGCGAGCCTGCAGCGCGTCCAACGCGACTGCCATCGCCATGACGAGGCGACGGTCGAGCTGTGGGTCGTTGATGGTGACCACATAGCGGTCCCGGAGGGCGAACTTCTTGTTCACAGAGAAGGCCACGGCACCATTGCGGACGAAGTCAAAATGGTAGGGCAGGAAGCTCAGCGCGAAGCGGCGCAGCAGCGCCACGGCCAGGCTGCGCTCCGTGCCGGTGATGACACCGACCGAGGGCTGCTCAAGGTGCCACGTCGACTGAAGCAGCGACTTGGCGAAGTCCTTACGGAAGTTACCGATCGCCGAGCCTGCCGAGTCGAAGACGTCGTAGGTGGCGCCGAGATCGATCACCTGGCGGGCCTTGAACCCGGCCACGACCTGCGACTTGTTGCTGTCCGTGTAGAGGGTGACCTGCTCCTTGAGGGCCATCCGCTTCTGCTGGGCGAAGGCGACGAGGTCACCAGGGTTGCCGCTGCCGTCCGATGCGAACACCTCGTACTGGTTGACCATGAGGGTGATGCGTTGCTTGAGGTGCAAGGTTTGCTGCTTCTGCAGGGTGAGGGCGTCCACGTTTGCCTTCCCGGTCCGAACACGTCATCAATCGCGGGGTACGCGGCCTGCACAGTAGCGCGCTTCCGCCAGGCTCACGTTCCTGTCGATGCTGGTCAGTTCGCTCGGCTGCACGTGAGGCGCTGCATGGAGCCGCGGCGCCGCCGGCACAGGCGCGGACTCCGGAACCGCCCGCGCTGAAGGTCCACGTGTAGCCGGAGTGCCTCGTCCAGTTGACGTATCACCAACTCGTCGCGGCGGGTGAGATCGCCGCCGCACTCCGCGCGCGCCTCGGCTCGTCGCGGCGAGTGTGACAGTAGGGAGCCCGCGTGTAAGGCGCCCCCTGCGAGCAGATGGACTCATCCCGCTCGGACCTCGGCGCGTAGGGACGTCCGCTGCGGTGCCTACCTCGCCGCGGCCGTCAAGCGGCCCACCGCTTTACGCGCTGACACAGGCAGGACTCCACCGAATTCAAGAAAAGCCGGGCACCAGGAGCGTCGTCAGCGCTTCCGGTGCCCGGCCGTGTCGAGCTGGTCAGACGACCTTGACCTTGGCGCTCACCGCGGTCTGGTAGAAGTCGGGCCGGCTGGTGAAGCTTGCCCGCCAGAACCCGGACTGCGCCGACGGGATGGTGGTGCTGAACTCGTAGCTCCAGTTGGTCTCGACCACGCGGACCGTCGTCCAGGGTGCCTTGCCGTCGGGCGAATACTGGATGTCGACCATCGCCGTCTGCGGCGAGAACGGACTGAACTGCATGCGCCCGCTCACCGAGACGCCGGTGCCGTCCTCGGTGCGGGTGGCGAAGAACGACGAGAACGATGCCGGCTGGAGCACCGTGATGACTCCCGTCTGCGCGCTCGGCGAGGCGATGAACGGGTCGCCCGAATTCACACCGATCCGGTAGAAGCCGGTCTGGAACGGCGTGACCTCGATCTGGTAGCGGCCTTCGGCGTCGGTCGTCGGGTAGTCCGACCAGGGACACGCCGACTCGGCGTAGCAGAACAGCACACCGAACTGCTTGTTGGCGAAGGGTCGCCAGCCGTCGGGGGAGCGCCAGGTGAGCTGGCCGGTCAGGGTGACCTTCTCGCCGGCCTTGACCTTGGCCCGGTTTGCCGTGACGGTCGCCCGGGCGGAGGCCGGGGTGATGCCGACCGGCAGCTCGGCGGAGTTGCCGCTCAGGTAGCCGATGTGGTCGTTGTCGTAGGAATAGTAGGCGTAAACGGAACCGGCGTCGTCGAGGTGCAGCGGCCCCGAGAAGGTGCCGTCGGCCCGGGTGGTGGCCACGCCGAAGTCGCCGGGATACGACGAGAGGTTGACGGGGAAGCCGGCCAGCGGTGCGATGTGGCCGTCGCCGGGCCAGCGGCCGAGCAGGCGCCCGCTGAGCGTGACCTCGCGCCGGGCATAGGTCACGGTCGCCGGCTCATGGGCAACCGCTTTGTCGGATCACCCGCGCCGGCACCGGCCATCCGAAACAGACCGACACCCGGCGGCGTTGACCTGATCTGGCTGGTGCCTTGGTCCTCGCCCCGGCCGAGGCGTTCGGGCTGAGCACGACGCCCGACGGGGCCGACGCGGTGATGCTGGCTCGGCTCGTTATCGGCTGACACGTGACTGTTCGGGGGACCTCGGACATGGGCATTCCTCGCTACGATGCCGATCACGTTCCACGGGGGAGGCAATGCCGCATGTCCATGCCCGGTTCCGAAACTCCTGAGGGTCCTCCTGCTTCGCAGGCCGCCGCTGCCCCGGCGCCGGGCGACTACCCGGCCCTTCCCGGCGCCGACCTGTCGCCCGGAGGTGCCCCGGCTCCCGCGTCCGGTCCGGCGTCCGGCTTCGCTCCAGCCTCCGGCTTCGGTCAGGCGTCCGGCTTCAGTCCGGCGTCCGGTGAAGCTCCCGCGGCTGGCGACGGTCCGGCGTTTGGCGACGGCTTCGCGTTCGGCAACGGTCCGGCGGTCGGTGACAGTCCGGCGCCGGTGGACGCGACCCTGCTCGCCGGCGTCCCCGCGTCCGCCGGGGTGATGCTCGCGGACGGAACCCCGCTCCAGGACGGCGTCGCACCGGCCCCGCTCAAGCCCCGCCGCCGCCTCGGTGCGATCCTGGCCGCCGCCGGCGTCGCCACCGCGGTGCTCGTGGCCGGCGGCGCGTTCGCCGTCGTCCGCTACTGGAACGGCCCGGTCGGCACCCTCCCCGAGGCGGTCATGCCGGCCTCGGTCGCCGCGTTCGCTCGCCTGGACTTGGCGCCCGGCATCGGGCAGCGGGTCAAGTTCGACGCCCTGCTGCGCCGCACGGGCGGCAGCGGCCCGAAGTCGGTCGACGAGACCAAGCGCCAGGCGTTCGGCGACCTCCAGGCCCCGATCTCCTACGACGACGTCGCCGCCTGGTTCGACGACCGGATCGGCATCGCACTCTGGCCGGACGCCGCCGGCAAGCCCACGGTGCTCGCCGCCGTCGCCGCGAAGGACTCGGAGAAGGCGAAGAAGAGCCTCGCCGCCGTACAGCAGAAGCAAGGATCGGACCACTTCGGCTTCGCCATGCTGGACGGCTACGCGCTGCTCGCCTTCGCGAAGAAGGACTCCCAGCAGGCCGCTGACGCCGCCGCGAAGGCTCCGCACCTGTCGGCCGACCCGGCCTTCACTGCCGCCCTCGCCAAGCTCCCCGCCGACCAGCCCGGCCTCGCCTGGGCCGACCTGAGCCGCGCCGCCGCCCTGGAGTCCACCGTCTCCGACCTGGTCTTCGCCGAGTCCCTCGGCGGCCCGGGCGCACCGTTCGGCGGGCCGGGCGGGCCCACGGCCACCGCGAGCGCCGGATCCATGCCCGAGATGTCCGGCAGCCTGATCGCCGGCCTGCGGGCCACCGACGACGCGCTCGAACTGCGCGCCCGGTTCATCAACACCAAGAACATCCCCTTCACCGGCACGGGCAACGGCGCCGACCTCATCGCCAACCTCGGCGCGCTGCCGTCCGACGCGCGGGTGGCCGCCGCGGCCGACAGCCTCTCCGGCGACCTGTCCGCGTTCGGCGCCGAGGGCATGACCCTCACCGCGTTCCTGTTCCCCGAGGCCCTCAAGGGCGGCGCCGAGCCGATCGCCTCCGACGAGCCCCCGTTCAAACTTCCGCCGAACATCGACCCGAACGACGACGAGGCCGTCGAGAAGTACCTCAACGAGCACCCCGAGATCTTCAAGGACCTCCTTGCGGGCTCCATGGGCGACCCCGAGGCACTCAAGGGCGGCGAGTCCCTGGCCAAGGCCCTCCCCACCGCCAAGTCCTTCACCCTGACCCTCGCCGGCCCCGACACCGACGACCACGGTCTCCCGGTCCAGCTGGACCTCCAGCTCCCCACCGCGGCCGCCGCCACGCAGCTCAAGAACGACCTGGCCACCGTGGTGACCACCGCCAAGGCCACCTGCACCGTCGAGGGCGACCACCTGGTCCTGCGCACCGCCAAGTACGCCGGCGCCCAGACCCCCCTCTCCTCCACCCCGCTCTTCAAGCAGACGATGCAGGGCGCCCTCCAGAACCCGACGGCCGCGATCTACGTGCCCGGCTCCGCCGACATGGCCCCGATCAAGTCCATCGGCCTGACCACGGCCCGCGACGGCCAGGACACCGTGCTCCTGGCCCGCATCCTCCTCTGACCCTCCTCCACCACCGAGCCACCGAGCCCGGACCCCACATCCCGCTGGCCACATCGGATTCGAACAGGTGCCACCGCTCCGAGCAGAGCGGTGGCACCTGTTCGGGCGTGTCGTATCCGGGGGTTGTGGACGTCCGCTGCGGTGTCTACCTCACTGCGGCCGTCAAGTGACCAACTGCCCGCCACATCATCGAAATTGCGCTGCTCCCGCGCATCCCAGAGGGTTAAGAATATTATTAACCCGGGGGTGGAGTGGGAGATCCTGCAACGCGCGAGAGAAGGAGGTCGGGGATGAGCGGCGTGAAGCGGTGGCGGGATACCGATCACCTGGTACGCGCGATCGAAACCGCAGGCGGCCCCGAGGCGTTCGACACTGCGGTCGGCGCGATGCTCGACGAGGCTCGGGGGTGGCGGCTGGCCGAGTTGCGGAAGCGGCGTGAGATGACGCAGGAGCAGGTCGCGTCCCGGATGGGTGTCTCGGTGGCCCGGGTGTCGCAGATCGAGGCCGGCAGCGTCTCCACGCAGGAGGTGCTCGCGCGGTACATCGAGGCGCTCGGCGGCACGCTCAAACTGATCGCCGACTTCGGCGACGAGCAGCTCAAGGTCGCCTGACCGGAGCCCTGCGGCAGTGGGTTGGGTTCCCAGTCCCGGGGGCCCCTGCACGCAGACCGATTCGTCGATCTCGGCCCGTACGAGTGCGTCCTGTCTGGGCTGGACGGTGGCCACGATGTCGCGCATGGGCCCAACGCGGGCCGCTCGAACCCGTTGCAACAGCGTCAGGACGCGTCGTCGAGAAGCTTCGCCGCCGCTGTCGGATCCATGAGGTTTGACCAGGCCTGCTCGGCCGGTTCGAGTGGCCGTTCGGGCAGGGAGTACTCGGGGAACCACCCGTCGAGGTCGCAGCCGGAACCAGGTCGAGTACGACGATCGCCACGGCCGGCGGGACTGATCCAATGATGCGGACCGCGACATAGGTCTCGTGGCCTTGGTTTGCGCGGATCTGAATACCGAGGACGGCGCCGTCGACGGTTGCGGTGTGCTCGCGCCCGTCGAGCAGCGAAGCCCGGGACAGATCTCTGACTGCGGTGGCGAGTGTTCGCTCGAACCGGGCTGCCGACTCGGCGCGGTACCGTGCCCGGTCGGCGTCGTTGGGCAGCAAGGGCGCCGCGTACGTGTCTGAGGTGACGGGTCGGGCGTGGGTGGCGTTGTGGCGGGACCGGGCGGCTTTTGCACTAGCTGCCAGCGCGGCGTAGAAGTCGGTGGTCGCGCCGTCCTGCCTCCATCCGGCGGCGACCAGCCAGACGCGCACGTCAGCATTCGAACCATCGGTCCAGACCGCACCACGCCAACGCTGGACCTTCACCTTGAACAGCACCTCATCGTCGACCGCGGCGATGCGCTCATGCGGGGTCGTTGGATCGGTGAACTGCTCGTGGGTTTTTGCGAGCAGCGGATGATCGATCTCGTCGAGTGGCAGGTCCGTCGAGGGAGTGGCGATCTTGAGGTCCTCGCGTAGGCAGCGCATTGTCGGCCGGGCGCGTTCCACGAGTCTTCGCTCAGTCTGTTTCGTCAACTCCGCCGACCCCGTCGAGCTGTTCGCGGCTCAAGTCGGCCAGTAGCGCGACCCGGGCGGCGCGGGTGCCGTCGAGCTGGCGCATCAGGCCGCGCATGCGCTCCCGCATCTCTTCCCTCCGGGCGTTGAGGTAGAACTGGACCGCCTCTGCGACCAGATCCTTCTTGGTGATGCCGAGGAAGTTCGCACCGCTAGAGATCAGTTCATCGACTGCTGGGTCGACCTTGAGCGGGGCCTGCCGCCGTGGTGTGCCGGACGCGGGCATAGTGCACCTCCTTCGGTACCTACGATACCTCCAGTACCTCAGGTCAGCCGCGACACGCGCGGATGCGGGCTGGCTACACCGAACTTCCATCGTTGCCGCTGAGTCCTCGTTGGAGTGCGGCCGGAGCCGGTAGTGCTCCCTTCAGCGGGGCCGGCGTGGCACCCTTGTGGCAGGATCCGTCAGGGGGTGAGTCGCCGATGAGCGTGGCCGTGCTTGAGCATGTCGGTCCGTGGAGCGAGGACGAATACTTCGCACTCGGCGAGACCACGAATCGGATCGAGTTGTTCGACGGGAGTCTGCTGGTGAGCCCGGCACCGACCACGCGCCATCAGCACATCTCCAGGCGGCTGGCCAACTTGATCGATACGCCGGCCGACGCGGCTGGTCTCTGGGTCTACGAAGCGGTGAACGTCCGCCTGGCGAGTGGGCGGATTTCATTCCCGATCTCGTGGTGACGCCGATCGAGAACGTCGCAATGATCGACGCGCCGGACGTCGCGCTGGTGGGCGAGGTTGTCTCACCTGGCAACGCGGGTGCGGACCGGCTGTTGAAGATGCAGCTCTACGCCGCTGCGCGGATCGAGTGGTACCTGCTTGTCGAGCCTGAGCAGCCCGACTCGGTGACGTTGCGGCTGCTGCGCCTTGACGGCCAGCACTACGTCGAGCATGCGGTCGCGAAGGACGGCGAGACGCTGACTGCCGACGGTCCGTTCGCGATCGAAATGGACACTCGCGCCCTGCTGCGTCGCCGATAGCGTGACGGCCCCGGATTCGGGGGCTCTTGCGCTAAAGGTCCAGGTGCAGCCGGAGTGCCTTGGCGCGTCAAAGCCGGTGGAAGTGTGCCGAGTTGCCGGCCGACGCGCGTGACGTCGATCGAGCGGACCTGTTCGGCTTGGGCCTTTGACTCGATGGTCAGGCCGATCGCGGGATCTGCCGGCAGTCGTACCTGGAAGGGGTACACATGCGCCGTGTTGCTGGTGACGGGAACGACCGTGACGACACCACGTCCTCGCGAGACGGCGCTGCGGTTGGCCGCGTTGTTGCTGACCACGATCACGGGCCGGCGTTTGTCAGCCTCTGATCCGATCACCGGATTGAGGTCGACGAGGAATACGTCGCCCCGCCTCACCGCAGTCCGTCACCCGTAACGGCGTCCCAGGCGTCGGCCTCATCGCTGGTTGCTACGTTCGTCGTGGACCGCCGGACGGATGAACCTCCTGGACGTGGGTAGCGGGGCGAACCGAGATCACCGTGAGGAGGGACCGGCATGGTCGGCGACGTGGACGACGTGGTGCCGGCTGCCGGGCCTCAGGCCCGTGAGGGGGACCTTGCCCTGTTGCGCGCGTACGAGCCGGTGATCCGGTACACGGCCGGCGAGCTGTTCCTGCCGACAGCCGTCGACGCCTACGTCGGCCAGGCCGGCCTGTGGCGACGGCGCCCGGGTGAGCGACGCGACGAATGCCTGGCCCAGCACGGTGAGCTGACGCTGGAGCGGCTGGCCACGGAGGGGGAGCGGTTCGCCGGGGACGGCCTGTACCTGCGCCTCGTCGACCGTCCGATGCATGGCGCCGAGTACCGGCGGTGGCGCCGCGAGACGGCGCAGCCCTCGTTCCGGCCGAGCAGCCGCTTCGCGGCCGTCGGGCTGTTCGCACGGCTCGTCGACGCCGGGCTCCGCTTGTCCCTTCTCCTGCGGGGGACGGTGCCCGGCGGCACCCGGGCGGCGGCGCATCGCCTGTACGTCACGCGCATGCAGGCGAACGATCATCCCTACTACGCGAGAGTGTCCCGGGACGGCGGCTACGTCGCGCTGCAGTACTGGTACTTCTACCCGATGAACGATTGGCGCTCGACGTTCAGCGGCGTCAACGACCACGAGGCCGACTGGGAACAGGTCACGATCTTCCTCGGCGAGACGCTCGACGGCGCACTGCGCCCGGCCTGGGTGGCGTTCTCGGCCCACGACGAGGTCGGCGACGACCTGCGCAGGCGCTGGGACGATCCGGACATCGAGTTCGTCGGCACGCATCCGGTGGTGTACGCGGGGGCCGGATCGCACGCCGGCGCCTACCTGCCCGGTGAATACGTGACGCCCGTCGCCCTGGAGTGGCCCAACCGCATCGCAGGCGCGTGGCGGCAGGCGGTCCGGACGCTGCTGCCCTGGGCCAGGGACATGCCGGAGACGACCGCCGGTATTCCATTCATCGACTACCACCGCGGCGATGGCCCGGGCATCGGTGTGGGTGAACGCCGGGCTTGGCATCCTGTGCTGGTCGACGACGACACCCCCTGGATCCGCGACTACCGAGGCTTGTGGGGGCTGGACACGCGGGACCACTTCGGCGGTGAGCGGGCACCGGCCGGGCCCCGGTACGAGCGCGATGGAACGGTCCGGCCGGGCTGGGCGAACCCGGTGGTGTGGGCCGGCCTCGACGAGGAGTACCCGTCCGCCGAGCACGGTGCCGTGTTGCGGGAGAGCCGTGCGGGCCGGCTGGAACGACGCCTTGCCGAGATCGCCGTCGAGATCGACGCCCACCGGCAGGCGTCGCGGGAGTTGCGTGCCAGCGACCGGGCCAGGGCGGCCTACGCGAGCGACGACGGTGCGGACAAGGCCCAACGTCGTGACAGGACCGGCTACGGCCGGGACGGCAGGGAGACCCTCGCGCGGCTGCACACCGAGCAGACCGCGCTGCGCGAGGAACTCGATGCGATCGTGCGCGCGCGAACCCGGCCGCCCATCGAGGCTCCGCACGCCCACCTGCGCCGCCGCGCTCTTCCGCTCACCGCCGACGCCCCGCGCCAGCGGTTCCTGGCGATATGGTCGGCGGCGTCGGTGTCGGTCATGCTGGCCGGGGTCGCGCTCGTCGTGATCAGCCCGCCCATCGGCGTGCTCTGGTCGTTCGCCGGCCTGATGGCGCTCATGCTCGGGATCGAGGCGGCCGCCCGCGGCCGGCTGGTGCGGTTCACGGCAACGGTGGCTGCGGCCGGCGCCGCCGTGTTCGGCGTCCTGGGCGCCGTCGAGGTCGTCGTCCGCAACTGGCGGGCCGGAGCGGCTGCCGTGCTGATCCTCGCGTCCTGCGTCCTGCTCGTCGGCAACCTGCGCGCGTGGATGACGACCCGTTGAGGTGAGGGTCGCCGGCCTTGTGGGCCGGCGACCCCACCCTGGGTGTTATCGCACGACGTTGTACGCGTTGATTTCACCCGCGCCGTAGAAGCCGTTGCGGTTGCCGCCCGAGCAGTTCGCCTCGTAGCCCTGCAGGCGAGGGACCGGGTTGTACACGCCGCTGGGGCAGGGCAGCGCGTCGGCGGTGCGCTCCAGGAAGGACGCGAGGGCCCCCGGCTGCATGCCGGGGTGGGCGGAGAGCGCCAGCGCGGCGACGCCGGCCGCGTGCGGCCCGGCCATCGACGTGCCCTGCTTGTAGCCCCAGCCGTTGGTCTTCGTCACGGTGTTGAAGGTGGTCGACAGGACACCGTCGGCCAGCGTCGACGAGGCGCCGAGGGTCCGGAAGCGGGTGTCGCCACCGGGCGCCGTGACGTTCACGACCCCCTGGCCGTACGACGAGTAGTAGCTCTTCGCCCGGGTCGGGCCGACGGCCGACACGGTCACCACGCCGGGCGCCTCGGCCGGCAGGTCGATGCAGGCACCGGTGATCGTGCGGTCCTCGACCGGGAAGCTGTTGTCGTTCGGGCTGCCGCTGTCGATGAACTTGTGCTGCAGGTCGACGTTGGAGTTACCAGCCGAGGCGACGTTGAGCACGCCCTTGTTCTGCGAGTACCGGATCGCGCGCTGGACGGCGGTCCAGACCGGGCGCTGCCGCACGTCGTTACGGCAGTTGAACTCCCACGGGTCGATGTAGTAGCTGTTGTTGGTGACCCGCATGCCGTGGTCGGCGGCCCACAGAAAGCCGCACACCGCGGCCTCGGGGTAGATGAAGCCGTCGTCGTTGACCACCTTGACGGAGGCGACCTTCACGCCGGGGGCGACACCGGCGATGCCGACGCCGTTGACGGCGGCGGCGATCGTACCGGCGACGTGCGTGCCGTGGTCGGAGGTGGTCGGGTTCCAGGCGGCCTCGGACGTGTTGACCACGCCACCGACGCAGGACGCGCTCTTGTCCTTCGCGATCTGCGTGGCGAGGTCGGGGTGAGTGCTGGAGATGCCGCTGTCGAGGACCCCGACGACCACGTTCGGGCTGCCGGTGGTCACCTTGTGCGCCTCGGGAACACTGATCTGGGCCATGTCCCACTGCAGGCCGGCCAGCGGCTCGCCGGTCGCGTCGCCGGCGGCCTGCAGCACGGCCGGGTCGGTGACCTCCACGGTGGCGCCGTCGTCGAGCGCGGAACCGAGGCCCGCGGTGGACGCGACCGCGTCCACGCCCGAACCCGAAACCGCGGTCTCGAACGCCGGGTTGGTCGAGCGGACCACGAGCACGCCGATCTGGCTGTAGTTCGCGATGACCGTGCCGCCGGCCGCAGCGACCCGGTTTGCGGCCTTGGCGGTTGACTGACCGTTGGGTGCGAGCACGAGGTACGTGCTTTCCGGTCCGGCCGCCAGAGCCTGCGTCGGTAACGCTGCGGCGGCCAGGACGCCGGCACCGACCGCGGCGGCGGACGCCGCTGCCAGCACCTTGCGACGAGATAGTCTCACGGTGAACCCTTCCGTTTTCGGACTGTTCGATCGACGTCGCGCTGTTGACGCTACGTCCGTGAACGAGCGCGGCCGGGCGGGCCAGCGTTACACCGGCCGATGGCTGCGCAGATGTGACGCCCGGAAAACGGTGGCGTGTTCGGATTGCCGGATAGATCGGCGATGCGGTTCAGATCCGGATTTCAGCGGCGGCCCGGCGCAGCGCGGCCGCCTCGTCCTGCTGGGTCGTGAGCTGCGCGGCGCCGACGAGCGCCGCGGCCGCGGCGAGCCCGACCCGCCGATGGACCCGGTGGGCCATCCGCTGCATGACCGGCAGCAGCGTCGCGATCATCGCAGGATGGGCGGCGGCGATGCCGGCCAGCGGGAGCAGCAGGCGTGGGTCGGTGAGCTCCCCGAGCACGTCGTCGAACGAGCGGACGGTGTCCAGCGGCAGCACCGGCGCCTCGTCGGCCAGGGCGGTGAGCAGGAGCCGCCGCGTGGGTGGGGACAGATCTGCCCACAGTGGCCGCGCCTCGTCGAACTCGAAGGGGACGTCGTCGTTCGCGGTGTGGTGGAACTGCAGCAGCCGGCTGTGGATTTCCGCGTCCGTGGCATTCGCCGGCGATCGGCCGCCCCAGCTCGCCAGAGCGCCGCGCATGATGGCCAGGCCGTCGTAGTCGGCGAAGAGGCGGGCGTCCTGAAAGCCGTAGAACCGCTGGTCGTGCTCCGCGCCGTCGGCGTCGCGCCCGCGGAGTTTCAGCACGGGCGCGGGCGCGGCCAGTTCGGGTCCGGTCGGTTCGGTGGTCATCAGCACCATGACCGCCCGCCACGAATCCTCGTCGAAGCAGCCGCGCCACAGGCTCACCAGGAACCGCCAGGCGGACAGGTCGGCGAAGCAGGAGATGGGCACCCCGGACGTGTCGGCCAGCATCAGGCGCAGCGCCACCAGGTTGCAGCTGTACATGGCGAGCCGGGTCGATGCGTCGTTGCGCGACGGGTCGTACGGCAGCGCGCCCTGCTCCGGGCGGACGGTCGTGGTGAGCGTCCGCGTCCGGATGTCACGGAGCAACTCGTCGATCACCGCGCAGATCCCGCTCAGGTCCTCCCCCCGGAGGTGGTGCGCGTGCTCGGCGGCCAGGTCGAGGATCGACGCCCGTCCGGCCAGCACCTGGTGCGACAGCAGCCCGCACAGCTTGGCGTCGTCGAGCACCTCGAGGTACGGCGCCTGCTCGTCGCGCTCCTGGGCCCGCCGCTCCGCCAGCCGGCGCAGCAGGCCCATCACCGCGGCGGCGATGAGGTACTCGCCGAAGGTGGCGTGGAGGAACTCGTACGTGCGGTGCAGGCCTCCCCGGGCGTCGTTGCCGTCGTCGGCGCTCGGGGCGTGGACGAAGAAGAACTGGCCGACCATCTTGGCGGCGTGGTTGAGCGGCTCGGCGAACGACCGGCGCTCCTGCGGCGCCGAGCCGAGCAGGCTCTCGAGATCCTGCTGCAACTCGGGCTCGGTGACGTACTGCCGGCCGCGGTTGAACATGGCGAAGGCGGCGATCGCCAGCTGGAACCGCCGCGGGGCCACGGCCTTGGCGACGTTGATGCCCCGCCCGGCCGGCGTCTCGGCGTCCTTGATGATCTCGCGGCGGATGAAGTTGTCGACGAGCTTGCCGTACAGGTCGGCCGACGAGCGCATCTCGGTCAGATCGGGGACCTGGGCATCCGCGGTGTACAGCGCGAGCATCAACAACAGCAGCGGTTGCCGGGCCAGCGCCGGCAGGGCGATCGCGTGCGCCGGTCGCAGCGGCCGGAAGCCCTCGGTGCCCCGGTTCGTCGCGTTCCACACCTGGAGCCACTGGTTGACCTGGACGTCGGTGAAGTCCTCGAGCTTGATGACGCTGGAGCCATCGGGGATCTCGACGCGGTCGGCGACGACGACGCGGGAGGTCACGATGACGGCCACGGGCTTGCCCAGGATCATCTCGCGCTCCTGGAACTGCTCGATCTCCTGCAGGTAGCGGGACTGGGAAGCGCCACTGGCCTGGATGAGCTCGTCGAGGCCGTCGAGGATCACCACGCGGACGGTGTCGTCGGCGGTCTCCTCGACGAGCGCCGGCCAGGAGACCCGTCCATTGGTCGTCGTGTACAGCGCCTCCTCGATCTGGTGGTGGATCTGGGTGTCCGCCTTCACGTGGCGCAGCGGCACCCAGATCGCGGTGTAGGTGGCCACCGGCAGCCGCGCGGCCAGCACCCGCGTGAGCAGCGACTTGCCGGCGCCCGGGTGGCCGAGCACCACGAGCGGCCGGCGCGCGCTGTGCGGCGAGGCGAGGTGCGCGGCGAGGAACAGGTCGAGATCGGTGTGCAGCGGCTGGGCGGCCCACCACGCCTCCTGCGCCAGCGGGGCACTCGCCCGCAATACGACGTGCCGGAAGTACGGCGTCACGTAGCCGTCCTCGACGGTCGGAAAGCGCAGGCCCGAGGCGTACTACATGGTGTTGGCATTGAGGATCGCGTGACGCAGGTGCCCGCGGTTGAGCTGGGCAAGGGTGTTGCGGTGGGACCCCCGAGGGTTCGCCGGCGGCGGCGCGGCCCCGGTCAGCCGCGCCTGCAGTTCCAGCAGCGAACGGTGATGGGCGGCCGGCCGTCCGTTCGAGCGGTCGAAGGCGACCCACATCGCGAACTCCGGGACATGGCCAGCCAGCTGCGCGTAGTGCGCCTGGTACAGCTCCTCCGCGTGGTCGGCGATGGATCTGACCGAGCGGGGCGTGCGGGCGTGCCGCCAGGACGCAAGCGCCTCGAAGCATTCGAAACACTGCTCCACCATGCTTCGCAGCTTCGGGGTGATCCGCGACTCGATGAGTTCGCCCTGCCCGGGAAGGGGCACCTCGGTCCGCAGAAGCCGTTCGAGCATGATGTTCACCGGCCGCCCGAGAAAC
The DNA here is from genome assembly GCF_040682015.1 of Dactylosporangium sp. NPDC051485. Taxonomy (NCBI): domain Bacteria; kingdom Bacillati; phylum Actinomycetota; class Actinomycetes; order Micromonosporales; family Micromonosporaceae; genus Dactylosporangium; species Dactylosporangium sp. NPDC051485. The sequence goes on along the minus strand of NZ_JBFAZW010000109.1, from coordinate 23,690 downwards.
GGTTTCTCGTCCGTCTCGATCTGCAATAGCGGCTCGCTCAGCCGCCCGAGCAGCGCCTCGAACAGCGACAGGTAGACGGTGGCCGTGTGGGCCGCCGCGATCAGTTGATAGCGGCGGAAACCCGTGGTGCCTTCCAGCGTTTGTGGTGCCCGGTTGATCAGGCGGCGGATGAGCGACATGGCCTCGAGCCGGCGGTCGAGCATCGCGAGGAGCCAGTTCGCGTCGGCCGGGCCGCTCAGCAGTTGGTCGAGCTTGCTGAGAACCTCCGGCTGCCGCTCGGCGAGAATGGCGAGCGCGTCGGTGAAGGTGGTCGCATCGAGGTACCGCATCGGCTCCACCTTCGGTGACTCGGCAACGCGCCGAGTTTAGGGAGCCGTAGAGGCCGTGGCCAATATGAGGAATGCTCGGAAGGTCAGCCCAAAAGGTGGCGGAGTTCCGGGAGGAGCTCGATGACCAGGAAGGCGCCGCCCGTGGGGTCGACGACGTGGGCGGCGTGGCCGATGCCGGCGTCGACCGGGCCGGCCAGGACCTGGCCGCCCAGCTCGCGGGTGCGGGCGATGAACGCCGCGCAGTCCTCGATCGAGAAGATCGTGCGCCAGTGCTGCGGGGTGCCCGCCGGGTACAGCTCGTTCATCGGGCTGATGCCGCCGACCACCCGGTTGGCGGCGATCCACTCGTGGTAGTGGGTGTTGACGCCGGCGGTGCCGTCCTGCTCGGTCCAGCCGAAGATCCTGCCGTAGAAGGCGACGGTCGCGTCCACGTCCCAGGTGACGGTCTCGCTCCAGCAGATGGTGTCGGGCTCGTTGGCCACCTGGGCGCCGGTGAAGCCGGCCCGCTGCCAGACGCCGAAGACGCCGCCGGCCGGGTCGGCCAGCAGGGCGGCGCGGCCGCGCGGGAGGATGTCCGCCGGGGGCTGCAGGACCGTGCCGCCGTTGCCAGCGACCAGGGCGGCGGTCGCGTCGGCGTCCTCGGTGGCGATGTACGTCAGCCAGCCGCTGCGGTCGCCGCCCGAGTCGGCCAGGCCGGCGACGACTAGGTCGCGCAGGAGGAAGACGGTGGCGCCGTCCTCGGTGCGGGCGCTCGTCCAGCCGAAGACGCCGCGGTAGAACGTCTCGGCGGCGGCCGGGTCGCCGCTGCTCAGCACCGACCAGCACGGGGTGGCGGGGGCATACCCTCGTACTCGCACCTGGCGATCCTCTCTGCGGCGGGAGCCAAAGAGTACGCGACGGCGGTGTGTTTCTTGATCGTCTGAAGGGTCACAGATGAGCAAAGAGCGGCGGCAGGCCGAGATCCGGGACGCGGCTACCATGCGGGCACTGTCGCATCCGGCGCGCATCGCCGTGCTCGACCGGCTCTTCAGCGGGGAGCCGGCGACCGCGACCGAGCTGGCCGAGGTGTGCGGGCTGTCGCCCAGCGCGACCAGTTACCACCTGCGGGCGCTGGCCAAGGTCGGGCTGATCGAGGAGGCGCCCAGCCGCGGGGACGGGCGGGAGCGGGTCTGGCAGAGCCAGCACCGGGGGCTCAACGTCGGCACCGGGCCCGAGCGCGGTGCGGCCGAGCGGGCCGCGGATCGCGAGTTGGCGGGCATGTTCATCGACATCGAGGACGAGCGGGCCCGGGCCTGGCTGGCCCGCCGGGACGCGGAGCCCTACGAGTGGTACGTCGCCGCCAGCTCCGCCGGCGTCCAGCTCATGGTCACCGCGGAGGAGATGGCCGAGCTCAACGAGCGGGTGCTGGCCCTGCTCGAGCCCTACTCGCGGCGCACCCGCCAAGGGGTCCCCGAGGAAGCGCGGGCCGTCGACGTGACGTATCGGGTCGTACCCCGCTCCTGAAACGCAGGCATCGAACCTGGTGCTTGCCTGCCGTACATATGAAGCGTAATTTTCGAAGTATGTCCTTCACATCTTCGCGAGACGTGTTCACGCTCGCCGTGGCGCGCGGGGTGTCGCTGCTCGGGGACTTCATGGCGACCACCGCGCTGGTGCTGGCCCTGCAGGAGCGGGGCGCGTCCGGGACCGTCGTGGCCGCCCTGTTCGCGGCCGCCGTGTTGCCGCAGGTGGTGCTCGTGCCGCTGGCCGGGCGGCTGGTGGACCGGGCCGACAGCCGGGCGCTGCTCACCGTCACCGGGCTCGCGCAGGCCGCCTGTTGCGCCGCGATGGCCTTCGTGGACAGCACCTGGCTGCTGGTCGGGCTGGTCGCGCTGCTTGGCGCGGGGCTCACCATCACCATGCCGACGTTCAGCGCGCTGCTGCCGGAGATGGCCGGGCCGGCCGGGGTGGGGCGGGCGATGGCGATCGGGCAGACCGCCAACTCGCTGGGCTCGCTGGCCGGCCCGGCGCTGGCCGGGGTGCTGGTCGGCGCGTTCGGGCTGCGGGTGCCGCTGCTCGTCGACGCGGCCACCTACCTCGCCGTGGCCGGGGCCGGGCTGCTCCTGCGCACCCGTCGGCGGGGCGAGCGGGAGGTCGCTTCTCGCGGTACACCCGAATGGAGAATCCGCGACGACCGGCTTCTGGTGTCCTCGCTGGCGCTGCTCGGCGCGATCGTGCTCGCACTCAACGTCTTCGTCGTGGTCGGCGTGTTCTACCTGCGCGGCGTGCTCGGCGCGTCGCCGGCCGAGTACGGGCTGGTCGACGCCGCCTGGATGCTCGGGCTGCTGCTCGGCGGCTGGCTCGGGGCCCTGCGCCCGCGCCCTGACGGCCCCACGGCCCGGCTGCTCGCGGCCGCGTTCCTGGCCACCGCCTTGGCCGTCCTGGCGGCGGGCCTGGTGACCCGGTTGTGGATGGTGTACCCCCTGTGGCTGCTCGGCGGCCTGATGAACGGGGTCGACAACACGCTGCTGGGCGTCCTCGCCGTGCGCCGGGTTCCCGCCGCCGTGCGGGGCGCCTACTTCGCCCGGCTGGGCGCGGTGGTCAACGCGGCCAACCTCGTCGGCTTCGCGGCCGGCGGCGCGCTGGTCGACCAGTTCGCCCCGCGCGCGATCGTGATCGGCTGTGGCCTGACCGGCCTGCTCGCCGCCGTGATCTTCGGGGTGCCGCTGGTCAGTGCTTCGTCAGCAGCTGACTCGTCACGGACCGGCAGGTCTTCACCCCGTAGTCCTTCCCCAGCGAGCTCGCGTAGTGCGCCATGATGCCGATGCTCCAGCCGTCGCCGAGCGCCATGCAGGCGATGTGCCACTGGCCGTCGTCGCGGGCCAGCCAGCCGTTCTTGATCGCCGTGGTCTTCTGCACGTCGGCCGGCAGCACCTCGATCGGCCCGAACCGGCCCGGGCCGCGCACGTTGCGCATCTCGTTGAGCAGCCATCCGGTCCACTTCGGCCCGGCCGCGCGCCCGTCGCCGATGCACTTGGCCAGCCGGGCGACGTCCCGGGCCGACATCTGGGTCAGGCTCCAGGAGTTCTGCGTGCCCTTCGTCTCGGTGAGGCCGCAGGTGGTGATCATGCGGTTGATGGAGGTGAGGTTGCCGTTCTCCACGTGGTACTTGAACGTGTTCTCGGTCTCCGAGTCGCGGATCATCCGGCTCAGCTCCGCCAGGGCCGTGCTGCTGGGCTGCTTGTTCATGGCGCCCTGCCGGCGCAGCCAGTCCGCCGCCACCCAGGCCTTGGCCATCGACGCCGTGTCGCTCGTGACGTACGGCTGGGAGCCGTACAACTGGTCGGCCTGCAGATCGTAGAAGGCCCACGACCAGGAACCCTTGACCTGCATGGTGACCGTCTGGGTGGGTGTGAACAGCGGTTTGCTCGCGGATGGGATCGGGCTCGCCGCCGCCGTTTCCCTCGCGAGGTCCGACGGTGCGCCGGAGGCGTTGACCCAGACCGGAGCGTTCTGCGAATGCTGCTCGCACCCGGCCACGAGCAGCAGGACGGCCGCGAGCGTAGCGAGGGGACGTCGCATCCGATGAGGATATCCGCTGTGACAATGGCCGCCCCGCCCGTGCGGCCGCCGCTCGTTGGGGCAACATGGGCGTTGTGCCTGCACTGCAGCGGCCCCGCGTCGGCCACATTCAGTTCCTGAACTGCCTGCCCATCTACTGGGGCCTGATGCGGTCGGGTGCGCTGATCGACGTCGATCTGCACAAGGACTCCCCGGAGCGCCTCAACGCGGCCCTGGTCGCCGGCGACCTCGACATCGGCCCGATCTCCCTGGTCGAGTACCTCCGCAACGCCGACGACCTGCTGCTCCTGCCCGACCTCGCGGTCGGCAGCGACGGCCCGGTCCTGTCGGTGAACCTGGTCTCCACCGCCCCGCTGGAGTCGCTTGACGGCCGCCGGGTGGCGCTCGGCGCGACCTCGCGCACCGGCGTGCTCCTGGCCCAGATGTACCTCGAGTCGCGCGTCGGCGTGCGCCCGCAGTACTTCAACAGCCCGCCCGACCTGGCTCGCATGCTCGACGAGGCCGACGCCGCCGTCATCATCGGCGACGTGGCCCTCCGGGCGATGCACGACGCCCCGCAGCACGGCTGGCAGGTCACCGACCTGGGCCAGGCCTGGCGCGAGTGGACCGGCCTGCCGATGGTGTTCGCCGCCTGGGCCGTGCGCCGCGACTTCGCCGCCGCCCACCCGGGCCTGGTCAAGGACGTCCACGACGCCTTCCTCCGCTCGCGCGAGCTGTGCCTGACCGAGCTCGACGAGGTGGCCGCGGCGGCGGCCCGCTGGGAGACCCTCTCGGCCGAGACCCTGGCCACCTACTTCCGCGTGCTCGACTTCTCCCTGGGCGAGCGCCAGGTGGCGGGCGTGCGCGAGTTCGCGCGGCGAGCGGCCGAGCGCGGCGCCGTGCCCTCGCTGCCCACCGGCGGCCCGGCCTTCTTCGAGGGCTGACCAGGCGGTTCAGGCGGCCATGCTCGGCACGCGGCGGCCGTGATGGTCAGGCCTGCAGCTGCGTCGTCACGCTGGCGCAGATGTTCTCGCCGTAGGTCTGGCCCTTCGAGGCCGGGTAGACGGTCAGGACGCTCAGCACCCAGTCCGTGCCGATCGCCATGCAGTTGACGTGCCACTTGCCGTCGCTCTTGGCGATCCAGCCGTTCTTCACCGCGGTGGCGGCCCGGTCGGCGGCGGGCAGGGCCGGGGTGATGCCGAACTTCTGGTCCTCGGCCACGTTGCGCATCTCGTCGAGCAGCCAGCCGGTCCACTTCGGACCGGCGGCGCGGCCGTCGCCGATGCAGGCGCCCATGAGGGCGGCGTCGCGGGCCGAGACCAGGGTGCTGGCCCAGTCGATGTAGGCCTTCGAGTCGCTCAGGCCGCACATCTGGACCAGGCGGGAGATGCTCGCCGACTTGCCGTCCAGGTCCCAGAAGTGCGACGCCGCGGCGTTGTCGCTGCTGCGGATCATCCGGGTGAGCTGGGCGAGGTTGGACTCGCTCGGGCTCGGGGTGCGGCGCAGGTAGTCGGCGGCCAGCCAGGCCTTGATCATGGAGGCGGTCGGCTGGGCGACGTTGGCGTTGGCCGAGCCGGCGCTGACGCCCGTGCGGCGGTCCAGCACCGTCCACGACCAGAAGCCCGTCGCGTTCACCGCCACCGGGGCCGGGTGCAGCAGCGCCGGCGGGAGGGTGGACGCGGTCGGGGCCGCGGGGGCCGCCTTGCGGCTCGGGGCCTCGCTCTCGCCGGGGCTCTCCGGCACGCCCGAGGCCGGCTCGGCGGCGTCGGACAGGGTGTCGAGGACGTCGCTGCCCAGGACGAAGGGCACACCGGCCAGCAGGGCGGCGACAAACAGCACGAACGCGGTCAGCCCGACTCGCTTGCGCATGAGGTCGGAGGTCCTCCTTCAAACAATGTCAATAGGCCGTCAACGATGAGTGCGGCACCCGGGCCTGCCCATCCTCTCGTTGAACTGCCGGAGCCGCAGCCTGAGCGCCCTCAAAAGTCCCTGGTAGTTGCCTCGACGCGATGTGACAACTTCTTGCTGGAAGTGTCGGCTGCTGTAACACTTGAGTCGTGTACGGCAACGACTTCGCCCCGCTGCTCGAGCAGGTGGACAGCGCCGAGCAGGAGCTGCGGGAGACCTCGGAGCGCGCGGTCGCCACCAGCGACCGGCTCGAGGAGTACTTCGACGCAATCGTCGCCGCGGACCAGAAGGTGGAGCCGCGGGACTGGATGCCGGAGGCGTACCGCAGGACGCTGATCCGCCAGATCGCCCAGCACGCCCATTCCGAGATCATCGGCATGCAGCCCGAGGGCAACTGGATCTCGCGCGCGCCCACGCTCAAGCGCAAGGCGATCCTGCTGGCCAAGGTGCAGGACGAGGCCGGGCACGGGCTGTATCTCTACGCCGCCGCCGAAACGCTCGGCATCTCCCGCGAGGAGCTGGTCGAGATGCTGCTCGAGGGGCGCCAGAAGTACAGCTCGATCTTCAACTATCCGACCCTGACCTGGGCGGACATCGGCGCGATCGGCTGGCTCGTCGACGGCGCGGCGATCGTGAACCAGGTGCCGCTGTGCCGGTGCTCCTACGGTCCCTACGCGCGGGCCATGATCCGCATCTGCAAGGAGGAGTCGTTCCACCAGCGGCAGGGGTACGAGATCCTGCACACGCTGGCCAACGGCACCGACGCGCAGCGGGCAATGGCCCAGGACGCGGTGGACCGGTGGTGGTACCCGTCGCTGGCCATGTTCGGCCCGCCCGACGGCGACTCGACGCACTCCGAGCGGTCCATGGGCTGGAAGATCAAGCGGTTCACCAACGACGAGCTGCGCCAGCGCTTCGTCGACATGTGCGTCCAGCAGGCCGGGGTGCTCGGCCTGCGGCTGCCCGACCCCGACCTGCGCTGGAACGAGGAGCGGGGGGCCCATGACTACACGCAGCCGGACTACGACGAGCTCGTGCGCGTGATCAAGGGCGAGGGGCCGTGCAACCGCCAGCGCATGGCCCACCGCCGCCGCGCCTATGAAGAAGGTGCGTGGGTGCGCGAGGCGGCCCGCGCGCATGCGGAGAAGCAGCATGTCTGAGCCGCTCTGGGAGATCTTCGTGCGCCCTCGCCGCGGGCTGGCCCACCAGCACGTCGGCTCCCTGCACGCCCCCGACGCCGAGATGGCGCTGCGCAACGCCCGGGACGTCTACACCCGCCGCCAGGAGGGCGTGTCGATCTGGGTGGTGCGGGCCGAGGCGATCACCGCGAGCAGCCCGGACGAGAAGGACGCGTTCTTCGACCCGGCCGCCGACAAGGTGTACCGCCACCCGACCTTCTACGCCGTCCCCGAAGGCGCTGAGCACATATGACGGCGACCGTGCGGCGGGTGCTGGAGCTGGGCGACGACGCGCTCATCGCGGCGCAGCGCCTCGCCGAGTGGTGCTCCCGCGCGCCCGAGATGGAGGAGGACATCGCGCTGGCCAACATCGCGCTGGACCAGCTCGGCGCGGCCCGCCTGCTGCTGACCTACGCCGGCGAGCTGGAGGGGCGCGGGCGGGGCGAGGACGACCTGGCCTACCTGCGCGAGGACCGCGAGTTCCGCAACGCCCTGCTGGTCGAGCTCGACAACGGCGACTTCGCGGTGACCATCGGCAAGCTGCTGTTCCTGTCGGTCTTCCAGCGCCTGGTGTACGACCGGTTGCGCGCCGGGGACGACCCGCGCCTGGCCGGCGTCGCCGCCAAGGCGGTCAAGGAGTCGGCCTACCACGCCGAGCACGCGGCCCTGTGGACCGTGCGCCTCGGCGACGGCACCGAGGAGTCCCACCGGCGCATGCAGGCGGCGGTCGACGCCCTGTGGCCGTACACCCACGAGCTCTTCGACGGCGGGACCGAGGGGCTGCGCGAGCCCTGGCTGACCGAGGTCTCCGCGGTGCTGGACGAGGCGACGCTGACCCGGCCGGCCGACGGCTGGGCGCCCCGCGGCGGGCGAAACGGCGTACACACGGAGGCCCTTTCCAAGCTGCTCGCCGAGATGCAGGTGCTGCATCGCGCACACCCCGGGGCGACGTGGTGAGCGCGCGCGACCTGGTGGCCGCGGTGCGCGACCCCGAGCTGCGGGTGGTCACCATCGAGGAGCTGGGCATCCTGCGCGGCGTCGACGAGCGCGACGGGCGGGTCACGGTGACGATCACCCCGACGTACTCCGGCTGCCCCGCCATGGACGCCATCCGCGCCGACATCGCGGCCGCGCTGGCCGCCGGCGGGTATCGCGATGTCGCCGTCGACACGGCACTGGCGCAGCCGTGGAGCACCGACTGGATCACGGCGCAGGGGCGGGAGAAGCTGGCCGCGGCCGGGATCGCGCCGCCGGTGCCGTCGAGCGAGGTCCGCCTGACGCTGAGCGTGCGCTGCCCGCGCTGCGGGTCGCCGGACACCGAGGAGCTGTCCCGCTTCGGGGCCACCGCCTGCAAGGCGCTGTGGCGCTGCCGGGCCTGCCGCGAGCCGTTCGAGCGGGTGAAGCCGCTGTGACCGTCTCCGGGATCCGCCGGCCGGTCAAGCGCCGGCCCATGTTCCACCGCCTGGCCGTGCTCGACGTGGAGCGGCTGACCGACGACGCCGTCGCGGTCACGTTCGACGTGCCGCCGCCGCTGCGCGAGATCTTCGGCTTCCGAGCCGGGCAGCACCTGACCGTGCGGCGGCACACCGGCGAGGAGGAGATCCGCCGCTCGTACTCCATCTGCTCCACCCCTTCGCAGCTGCGCGACGAGGGCGTGCTGCGGGTCGGGATCAAGCGGGTGGCCGGTGGCGCGTTCTCCACCTACGCGCTGGCCGAGCTCGCCCCGGGCGACGAGGTCGACGTGCTGGCGCCGCTGGGCCACTTCACCACCGAGTTCGCGCCGGACCGGGCGCGGCACTACGCGGCGGTCGCGGCCGGCTCCGGGATCACGCCGGTGCTGTCGCTGGCCGCCACCGCGCTGCAGACCGAGCCCGGGAGCCGGGTGACGCTGGTGTACGGCAACCGCGCCGCCGGCACCGTGATGTTCGCCGAGGAGCTGGCCGACCTCAAGGACCGCTACCGGGAGCGGCTGCACGTCATGCACGTGCTCTCCCGCGAGGCGCAGGAGTCGCCGCTGCTGTCCGGCCGGCTGGACGAGGCGCGCATCGGCGCCATCCTCGACGCGCTGCTGCCGCCCGGCACGGTCGACGAGTGGTTCCTCTGCGGGCCGCAGGGCCTGGTGCTGGACGCGAAGGTGGCGCTCAGCGTGCGGGGGGTCGAGGATTCCGCGGTACACACGGAGCTCTTCCACGTCGAGGATGCGCCCGCCCGTCCGCGGCAGGCCCAGCCGGAGACGACGGAGTCCGGGGCCGAGGTCGAGATCGTGCTCGACGGGCGCGCGAGCACCTTCACCATGGCCCACGACGAGCGGATCCTGGACGCGGCGCTGCGGGCCCGGCCGGAGCTGCCGTATGCGTGCAAGGGCGGCGTCTGCTCGACCTGCCGGGCCAAGGTCGTCTCCGGGAAGGTCGAGATGGCCCGCAACTTCGCGCTGGAGCCCGGCGAGCTCGCCGCCGGCTACGTCCTGACCTGCCAGGCGATGCCGATCACGGACAAGGTCGTCGTCGACTTCGACGCCTGACAGAGCCGGGAGCCCCGCCAAGGGCTCCCGGCTCAGCCACGATCTAGATGCCGGCCAGCTCGGCCAGGTCCTGCTCGGTCGGCTGCCACGCGGCCGCCGCGGCGTTGGCCGCCACCTGCTCGGCCGTGGTCGCGCCGGCGATCACGCTGGCCACCGCCGGCTTGGCGGCCAGGCCGCCGATCGCGACGCTCAGCAGGTCGAGCCCGCGCCGCTCGCCGAAGGCCGCGAGGCGCTCGATGCGCTCCCACGGCGCTTCGGCCAGGACCTGCCCGAAGCCCTCGCCGGCCAGCCGGGTGCCGGGCGGAGGGGCGTCGCCGCGGCGGTACTTCCCGGTCAGCAGGCCCAGCTCCAGCGGGAAGTAGGGGAGCAGACCGAGGCCGAAGCGCTCCAGTGCCGGCACCAGATCCGCTTCCACGCCGCGGTCGAGCAGCGAGTAGCGGTTCTGCGCGCTCACGAACGGGGTCAGGTGGGAGGTTTGGGCGATCCAGGCCGCGTCGGCGGTCTGCCAGCCGGAGAAGTTGGAGTGCCCGATGTAGCGGACCTTGCCCGCCCGCACCAGGTCGTCGAGCGCGGCGAGCGTCTCCTCGAGCGGGGTCTGCGGGTCGGGCCGGTGGATCTGGTACAGGTCGATGTAGTCGGTGCCGAGCCGGCGCAGCGAGGCCTCGGCGGCCTGCACGATGTAGCGCCGGCCGCCGCGGGCGCCCCAGTCCGGCCCGTTCTGCCCGTGCGGGTCCATGCCGAACTTGGTGGCCACGATCGCCTCGTCGCGGCGGGCGCCGAGGGCGGCGCCGAGCGCCTTCTCCGAGGCGCCGGCCGGGTCGCCGTAGACGTCCGCGGTGTCGAAGAGCGTGATGCCGTGGTCGAGGGCGGCGCCGACGACCTGCGCCGCGCGGGACGCGTCGATGCGCCGCCCGAAGTTGTTGCAGCCGATGCCGACCACCGAGACGGTGAGGCCCGAGCGCCCGAGGCGCCGGTAGCGCATGTCAGTCACTCTCGTGATCCTAGGCACGCCCGCTCGACGCGGAAGCGGCTCTGGGTACGCTCTGGGTGTGACGCATGCGGTGATCAGCGAGATTCTGCAGCGTGCCGCGGACGGCGGGCGGATCGGCCCGGACGAGGCGCTGCTGCTCTACACGGACGCCCCGTTCCACGAGCTCGGCGAGGCCGCCGACACGGTGCGCCGCCGTCGCTACCCGGACAACATCGTCACCTACATCATCGACCGCAACATCAACTACACCAACGTCTGCGTGACGGCCTGCAAGTTCTGCGCCTTCTACCGCGCGCCGAAGCACGCCGAGGGCTGGACCCACGACACCGGGGAGATCCTGCGCCGCTGCGCGGAGGCGGTCGACCTCGGCGCCACGCAGGTGATGCTGCAGGGCGGGCACCACCCGGAATACGGCGTCGAGTACTACGAGTCGCTGTTCTCCGCCGTGCACGCCGAGTTCCCCGACCTGGTCATCCACTCGATCGGGCCGTCCGAGGTGCTGCACATGGCCAAGGTCTCCGACGTCTCGATCGACGAGGCCATCACCCGGATCAAGGCGGCCGGCCTGGCCTCGATCGCCGGGGCCGGCGCGGAGATGCTGCCGGACCGCCCGCGCAAGGCGATCGCCCCGCTCAAGGAGTCCGGCGCCCGCTGGCTGGAGGTCATGGCGGCGGCGCACCGGCAGGGCGTCTCCTCGACCGCCACGATGATGATGGGCACCGGCGAGACCAACGCCGAGCGCATCGAGCACCTGCGGCTGATCCGGGAGGTGCAGGACCTGGCCGTGGCCAACGGCTACTCCGTCGAGGCCGACCTAGCCGGAACGGTTGGTGGGTTCCGCTCCTTCATCCCGTGGACCTACCAGCCGGAGAACAACCACCTCAAGGGGCGCACGCAGGCCACCAGCCTGGAGTACCTGCGGCTGGTCGCGGTCGCCCGGCTCTTCTTCGACAACATCCCCCACCTGCAGTCGAGCTGGCTCACGACGGGCAAGGACGTCGGCCAGGTCTCCCTGCACCTCGGCGTCGACGACCTGGGCTCGATCATGCTGGAGGAGAACGTAATCTCCTCCGCCGGCGCCCGGCACCGCTCCCGCCTCACCGAGCTGGTCCAGATGATCCGCGGCGCCGACCGCATCCCGGCGCAGCGGGACACGCAGTACCGGCACATGAAGGTCCACTGGACCGAGGCCGACGACCCGACCGACGATCGCGTGCAGTCCCACTTCTCCTCGATCGCCATCCCGGGCGGCGGCACGGGCCGCTCGCTCCCGCTCACCCCGGCGGCCTCGAAATGAGCCGCGCCTCCCTGGACAAGGAGCCGCACGAGGTCGCGGCGATGTTCGACGGCGTGGCCCGCCGCTACGACCTGACCAACACCGTCATGTCGGCCGGCCGCGACCGCATGTGGCGCCGCGAGACCCGCATGGCCCTGGACCTCAAGCCCGGCGAGACGGTCCTCGACCTGGGCGCCGGCACCGGCGTGTCGACCTCCGAGCTGGCCCGCTCCGGCGCGCTCGCGGTCGGCGCGGACATCTCGGTCGGCATGCTGCAGGCGGGCCACGAGAAGCGCCCGGAGGTTCCCCTCCTGGCCGCCGACGCCCTCCACCTGCCCTTCGCCGACGCCACCTTCGACGCGGTCACCATCTCCTTCGCGCTGCGCAACATCGCCGACACGGACGCCGCCCTCGCCGAGATGGCCCGCGTGACCAAGCCGGGCGGCCGCCTGGTGGTGTGCGAGTTCAGCAGCCCGACGTGGCGGCCGTTCCGGACCGTCTACCAGGGCTACCTGGTCGGCGCCATCCCGCAGATCGCCAAGCGGGTGTCGAGCAACCCGGACGCCTACGTGTACCTCGCCGAGTCCATCCGCGCCTGGCCGGACCAGGCGGGCCTGGCCGCGCGCATCGCGGCGAACGGGTGGCGCAAGGTGGCCTGGCGCAACCTGACGGGCGGCGTGGTGGCCATGCATCGGGGCTTCCGGATCTAGCTCGGGGGCTTTGCCCCGAAAAGTCGGGCGCTGGCGCGCCACGACTTTTCGGATTTATACCCCGGCGGGCGGAAGGTCCGATTACTCGCTATTCCGGGCGCTTGATCGAAATGCGTAGCGCGCAGACCCCCGGCTTTAGCCGTGGGGTTAGCGCATCAACCCCGCACAATCAGTAGGTAGCCGCCTGCTGTATAGTGTCCATGTGGCCGTTACGCTGCGGTCGAACAGCAGCGTCGTCTTCCAGTGCGCCTTCCACGTGGTGTGGTGCTCGAAGTACCGGCGTCGGGTACTCGGTGGCCGGATCGAGGAACGACTCAAGCAGCTCGTCCGCGAAGTTGTCGAGGAAAGAGGGGCGTGGCTGGCGGCCCTGGAGGTCATGCCCGACCACGTACACCTGCTCGTCGAGGTCGACCCGCAGTACGGCGTCCACAAGCTGGTCAAGGCGATCAAGGGCCGCACGTCGCGTGTCCTGCGCGAGGAGTTCTCCTCGCTGAAGTCCCGGCTGCCGACGCTGTGGACGAACTCGTACTTTGTGGCCACCACGGGCGGCGCACCGCTCGCGGCGGTCAAGCGGTACGTTGAGCAGCAGAAGAGTCGCTGAATGCTGACTGGTCGCCGTTACCTCCTCGCCTTCACGCCAGAGCAGGCCGCCTACGCCGAGCAGGTCGGCGCAGCCTGTCGGGCGGTGTGGAATACCGGCCTGGAGCAACGCCGCGAGTACCGCCGCCGCGGCGCGTACATCTCCTATGTGGAGCAGGCCCGGCAAATGGCGCAGGCCAAGAAGGACCCGGCCTGCGCGTGGCTGGCCGACGCCCCGTCTCACACGCTCCAGCAGGCCCTGCGCGACCTGGACCGGGCGTGCCGCGAGCACGGCACCTGGAAGGTGCGGTGGCGGTCCAAGACGCGCACGGCGCCGTCGTTCCGGTTTCCCGACCCGAACCACATCACGGTGCGGCGCCTGAACCGGCGTTGGGGTGAGGTGCGCCTGCCGAAGTTCGGCCCAGTCCGGTTCCGCTGGACGCGCGCCATCGGCGGCACGATCCGCAACGCCACGGTGCTGCGCGAAGGCGGACGCTGGTACATCTCGTTCTGCGTCGAGGACGGCATCACCGAGGTTGCCCCCAGCGGGAAGCCGCCGGTCGGCATCGACCGAGGCGTGGCCGTTGCGGTCGCAACCTCCGATGGCGACCTGCACGACCGTGCCTTCGCCACCCCTGGCGAGGAGGGGCGGCTGAAGCGGTTGCAGCAACGCATGTCCCGGTCCCTGCGCACTCACGGAGGTAACCGTCGGTCAAAGCGCCGCGACGCGACCCGCGCCCAGCTTGGCCGACTCAACGCGCGTATCCGGGCACGCCGAGCCGACTTCGCCGCGCAGACCGCCGTGGCGCTCGTCCGAGACCACGGCCTGGTCGCCGTGGAAGACCTGCGGGTCAAGAACATGACGGCCAGCGCAAAGGGCACCACGGAGCAGCCCGGCCGCAACGTCCGCCAGAAGGCCGGACTGAACCGGGCGATTCTCGGCAAGGGCTGGGGCAGGTTCGTGCTGCAACTTGAACATGCGGCGCGCTACCACGGCGCGACCGTGGTCAAGGTCAACCCTGCGTTCACGTCGCAGACCTGTAACGCCTGCAAGCATGTCGCCCGGGGGTCCCGCGAGAGCCAAGCGGTCCTCCGGTGCGTCGCCTGCGGGCATCAGGACCACGCCGACGTGAACGCGGCGAAGAACATTCTGGCCGCCGGGCTGGCGGTCACCGGGCGTGGAGACCTCGGCATTGGCCGGTCTGTGAAGCGCCAACCATCCGATCGGCTCGCGGCGTGAACGCGTCAGCCACGGGAATCCCCCCGCCTTTAGGCATGGGGAGGAAGTCAACGACTATCCGGAGGCCGCCGGCTCGCATCGCCACGCCGGCACATCTGTGGGGCGCGCCTTTACTCCTCCGGCCTCCAGGACGGGTTGGGTCCTCCGATGCGGCTGAGTTCGGGTTGCCCCTCCGGTTGCGCCTCCGGCCGGTCGGGTCTTCCAATGCGGCCGAGGCCGCGGTGCCTCCCTCCGGTTGGGTCCTCCGATCTGGCTGAGGCTGGGGTGCCCTTCCGGTTGTGTGCCGTGGCCGGCCGGGTCCTCCGATGCCGACGAGGCTGCGGTGCCTCTCCATCGCTGCGGGGCCGGCTGACCTTTCTGCGCCGAGGGCGCCCCCCGGGGAAGAGTGCCGCCGCCCGCGAGCCTTCCGGCGCGGCGCGTCGGGCCCCGGGAATCCCCTCAAACCGGATATACGACCCGCCAGGCGAAAAGTCCGAAAAGTCGTGGCACGGAGTGCCCGACTTTTCGGTATAACCGCCGCCCTGCGTGTTTCGGGCGTTGGCCGACGTGGGGAACGCCACGTCCGGGACCGTCTCCAGCCGGATGACCAGGCCGGATAGCCGCGGAAAGCAAGCGGCGCCACTACGGAGAATTACCGTGCGGTAGCCATCCGTAGACGTACAAGCTATGCCTGTGGAGAACCCCACACGCGTGGGGCGGTAAGCCCGTCATGGTGACCGACCGGGTGAAAAATTAGGGTCGCCTTACCGACAGTGGGCCTGTTCACGGTTCTAGACTGCTCCACGGATGACTTTGTGAAGACTTTCACGAACGCTGAGTGAACGGTCAGGAGGTGGTGACGGACGTGACCGACATCGGCAAAGACGCGGACGTCATCGTCGTCGGCGCCGGGCCGGGTGGTTCCGCCGCGGCGTTCCACCTGGCCCGCCACGGGCTGCGGGTCCTGCTGCTGGAGAAGACCGAGTTTCCGCGCGAGAAGGTGTGCGGCGACGGGCTGACGCCCCGCGCGGTCAAGCAGCTGATCAAGATGGGCATCGACACCACCGAGGAGAAGGGCTGGCTGCGTAACCGCGGCCTGCGCGTCATCGGCGGCGGGGTGCGCCTCGAGCTGGACTGGCCCGATCTCGCCAGCTTCCCGGACTACGGGCTGACCCGGACCCGGATGGACTTCGACCACATGCTCGCCACCGCCGCGACCGACGCGGGCGCCGTGCTGCGGAGCGGGACGAACGTCACCGGGCCGATCCTGGACCGCACCGGGCGGGTCGTCGGGGTCACCGCGACGGGGCCCGGCAAGGAGCCGCTGGAGTTCCGTGCGCCGCTGACCATCGCCGCCGACGGGGTGTCCGGTCGGCTCGCCCTCGCGCTGGGCATCGCCAAGCGCGACGACCGGCCGATGGGCGTGGCGGTGCGGCAGTATTTCCGCAGCGAGAGCCGCCACGACGACGACTACCTGGAGTCCTGGCTCGAACTGCGCAGCCGGGAGTCCGGCGACGAGCTCCTGCCGGGCTACGGCTGGATCTTCGGGCTCGGCGACGGCCGGGTCAACGTCGGCCTGGGCGTGCTCAACAGCAGCGTCGCCTACGGCAAGACCAACTACAAGACGCTGCTCGCCGACTGGCTGGACAACACGCCGGCCGAGTGGGGCCTGTCCGACCCGGCCAACGCCGACGGCAAGGCCCAGGGGGCGGCGCTGCCGATGGGCTTCAACCGGGTGCCGCACTACTCCCGGGGCGTGCTGCTCGTCGGCGACACCGGTGGCATGGTCAACCCCTTCAACGGTGAGGGGATCGCCTACGCCATGGAGTCGGGCGAGCTGGCGGCGGAGATCGCCGTCCAGGCGATGGCCCGCCCGCAGGGCACCGCGCGCGAGCGGGTGCTCGCCAACTACCCCACCGAGCTCAAGGCCCGCTACGGCGGTTACTACCGGCTCGGCAACGTGTTCGTGAAGCTCATCGGCAATCCGCAGGTGATGCGGATCGCCACGAAGCACGGCATGCCACACCCAACCCTCATGCGGTTCGTGCTGAAGCTCCTCGCCAACCTCACCGACCCCCGAGGCGGCGACGCGATGGACCGCGTGATCAACGCGATGACCCGGCTGGCGCCAGCCGCCTGATCATTAAAGGCACTGGCCAAAGCCACATTTGGAGTGCCCCGGACGAAGCCGTCCAGCCATTACCGAATAGTGTTAAACCGGATACAGCATGAGTGGTCCCCTGGGGCTGACGGCCTCACGGGCTCGCCGAAAGGACGGAGCAGCACGATGTCGCTCGCGCCGTACGTACCGATCATCGGGCTCCTCGCCCTCGCCGCCGCGTTCGCCCTGTTCTCGGTCGCGGTCGCGCCCTTCGTGGGGCCGCGCCGCTTCAACAAGGCGAAGCTGGACGCCTACGAGTGCGGCATCGAACCCACCCCGCAGCCCGTCGGCGGAGGCCGCTTCCCGGTCAAGTTCTACCTGACCGCGATGCTGTTCATCGTCTTCGACATCGAGATCATCTTCCTGTACCCGTGGGCCGTGAACTTCGACGCGCTCGGCCTCTTCGGGTTCGTGGAGATGGTGCTGTTCATCGTCACCGTGTTCGTCGCGTTCGCCTACGTCTGGCGCCGCGGCGGGCTGGATTGGGACTGAGTCATGGGCATCGAGGAAAAGGTACCGACCGGCGTCCTGCTGACGACCGTCGAGAAGCTGGTGAACTGGTCGCGCAAGGCCAGCTTCTGGCCGGCCACCTTCGGTCTGGCCTGCTGCGCCATCGAGATGATGGCGACCGGCGCCGCGCGCTACGACCTGGCGCGCTTCGGCATGGAGGTCTTCCGGGCCAGCCCCCGCCAGGCCGACCTGATGATCGTCGCCGGCCGGGTGAGCCAGAAGATGGCCCCGGTCCTGCGCCAGATCTACGACCAGATGCCGGAGCCCAAGTGGGTGCTCTCCATGGGCGTCTGCGCCTCCAGCGGCGGCATGTTCAACAACTACGCGATCGTCCAGGGCGTGGACCACATCGTCCCCGTGGACATGTACCTGCCGGGCTGCCCGCCGCGGCCGGAGATGCTCATCGACGCCATCCTGCGCCTGCACGACAAGGTCATGGCCGAGCCGCTGGGTGACCGGCGCCGGCGGGCGATCGAGGCGCGGATCGAGCGCGAGGGCGCGCCGGTGGTGGCCCCGGGCGCGATGCCGTCGAGCTACCGCTTCGACAAGGCCAAGCGCGCCGAGTGGACCAAGGCCGCCGCCCAGGGCCGCGAGGAGCAGCTGCGCATCCAGAAGTGGATGGAAGAGCGGGCGAACTTGTCCGGAGGATCGAAGTGACTGAAGTAGAGCCGGTCGGCGCCGCCGCCCAGACGCCGCCGTCGGGCGCGGCCGGGCGTGGCATGTTCGGCGTGCAGGGCACCGGCGACACCTCGGGCTTCGGCGGCCTGCGCCGCCGGCGCGCGGTGGAGCTCGACTCCCCGCGCCCCTTCGGCGGCGAGTTCGACGAGGTCGTCGACGCCCTGGAGGAGGCCTACCCCGGCTTCGACGACGCGATCGAGCGGATCGTGGTCGACCGTGGCGAGCTCACGCTGCACATCCTGCCGGAGCGCATCGCCGAGGTCTGCCAGGCGATGCGGGACGACCCGGCGCTGCGCTTCGAGCTGTGCTCCTCGGTGTCCGGCGTGGACTACCTGGGCTCCGACGGCCGTCGGCTGCACGCGGTGTACCACCTGACCTCGATGACCTTCCGCCGCCGGATCCGTCTCGAGTGCGCGGTCACCGCCGAGGACCCGCACCTGCCGAGCGTCACGCAGATCTACCCGACCGCCGACTGGCAGGAGCGGGAGACGTACGACATGTTCGGCATCGTCTTCGACGGCCACCCGAACCTGACCCGGATCCTGATGCCGGACGACTGGGAAGGCTTCCCGCAGCGGAAGGACTACCCGCTCGGCGGCGTCCCGGTCGAGTACAAGGGTGCGGAGATCCCGCCGCCGGACCAGCGGAGGAGTTACCAGTGACCACCGACTACGCGGCCTCCCGCGAGACCACCGAGGGCCGGGTCTTCACCGTCACCGGAGGGGACTGGGACTCGGTCGTCAACGAGGCCGGCTCCGAAGAGCGCATCGTCGTCAACATGGGCCCGCAGCACCCGTCCACGCACGGCGTGCTCCGCCTGGTCCTCGAGCTCGAGGGCGAGACCGTCATCGAGGCGAGGACCGTCATCGGGTACCTCCACACGGGCATCGAGAAGAACCTGGAGTTCCGCAACTGGACCCAGGGCACCACGTTCGTGACCCGCATGGACTACCTGGCGCCGATCTTCAACGAGGCCGGCTACTGCATGGCGGTCGAGAAGCTGCTCGGCATCGAGGACCAGATCACCGACCGCGCCAACACGATCCGCGTGCTCATGATGGAGCTCAACCGGATCTCCTCCCACCTGGTCTGGCTCGCCACGACCGGCATGGAGCTCGGCGCCCTGTCGATGATGATCTACGGGTTCCGCGAGCGCGAGTACGTCCTCGACATCTTCGAGATGGTCACCGGCCTGCGGATGAACATGGCGTACGTCCGCCCGGGCGGCCTGGCCCAGGATCTCCCGGACGAGGCGGTCGTCAAGATCCGCGAGCTGCTCGGCTGGATGCCCGACCGCATCGACATGTACGAGGACCTGCTCTCCGGCAACACGATCTGGCGCGAGCGGACGCAGGGCGTCGCGGTGCTCGACGTGACCGGGTGCCTGGCGCTGGGCATCACCGGGCCGGTGCTGCGCTCGGCCGGGCTCGGCTGGGACCTGCGCAAGCAGCAGCCGTACTGCGGCTACGAGACCTACGACTTCGAGGTCCCCACCGAGTCGACCGGCGACGCCTGGGGCCGCTACAAGGTCCGGCTCAACGAGATGCGCCAGTCGCTGCGGATCGTCGAGCAGGCGCTGGACCGGCTGGAGCCGGGGCCGATCATGATCGCCGACAAGAAGATCTCGTGGCCCGCGCAGCTCGCGGTGGGCGGCGACGGCCTGGGCAACTCCCTCGAGCACGTCGCGAAGATCATGGGCCAGTCGATGGAGGCCCTGATCCACCACTTCAAGCTCGTGACCGAGGGCTTCCGGGTGCCGGCCGGCCAGGTCTACGTGCCGATCGAGGCGCCCCGCGGCGAGCTCGGCGTGCACGCGGTCTCCGACGGTGGCACGCGCCCGTTCCGGGTGCACTACCGGGAGCCCAGCTTCGTCAACCTGCAGGCGATCCCGGCGATGGCGGAGGGTGGCCTGCTGGCCGACGTCATCGTGGGCGGCGCCTCGCTCGACCCCGTCATGGGTGGGTGTGATCGTTAATGGCGTTCAGTGAGGTCACGCGCGAGCGCGCGCAGCAGATCATCGCGCGCTACCCCGAGGGCCGCTCGCGCTCCGCGCTCCTGCCGCTGCTGCACCTGGTGCAGTCGGAGGAGGGGTACGTCTCCCCGGACGGCGTCGCCTTCTGCGCCGAGATCCTGGGGATCACCAAGGCCCAGGTGGGCGCGGTCGCGACGTTCTACACCATGTACAAGCGCAAGCCGACCGGCGACTGGCTGGTGAGCGTCTGCACGAACACGATGTGCGGCGTGCTCGGCGGCGACCAGGCCTATCAAGCGCTAAGCGATTACCTGGGTGTCGGGCACGACGAGACGACGGCCGACGGCAAGATCACCCTCGAGCATGCCGAGTGCCTCGCGGCCTGCGACTACGCGCCGGTCATGACGGTCAACTACGAGTTCTTCGACCAGGTGACCGACGAGACCGCGCTGTCGCTGGTCAAGCAGCTGCAGAACGGCGACCGGCCGCAGCCCTCCCGCGGCACCCGGCTCTGCACGCTCAAGGAGATGGCGGTGCAGCTCGCGGGCTTCGCCGACGACCGGGGCGACGACGTCATCGCCGACGGGCCGGCCGGGGAGCCGACGCTCTCCGGTAATCGCCTGGCCGAGCGCTTCGGGATCGCGGTGCCGGGCTTCGACCCGGAGACGCCCATCGCCAAGAAGGACGAGGCGAAGTCATGACGTACCAGCCCTCGCAGGAGTCGCTGTCGAAGCTCACGCCGGTGCTGACCAAGCGCTGGCTGTCGCCGGACGCGTGGAAGATCGACGTGTACGAGCGGCTCGACGGCTACACGGCGTTGCGCAAGGCGCTCAAGGCCCACCCGGACGACCTCATCCAGCTGGTCAAGGACTCGGGCCTGCGCGGCCGCGGCGGCGCCGGCTTCCCGACCGGCATGAAGTGGGGCTTCATCCCGCAGAACGACGGCAAGCCGCACTACCTCGTGGTCAACGCCGACGAGGGCGAGCCGGGCACCTGCAAGGACCTGCCGCTGATGATGGCCGACCCGCACGCGCTGGTCGAGGGCGTCATCATCGCCTCGTACGCCATCCGCGCCAACTTCGCCGCGATCTACATCCGCGGCGAGGCGGTGCACGCGGCCCGCCGGCTGCGCGCGGCCGTCCAGCAGGCCTACGCCAAGGGGTACCTCGGCAAGAACATCCTCGGCAGCGGCTTCTCCCTGGACCTGGTCGTGCACAGCGGCGCCGGCGCGTACATCTGCGGCGAGGAGACCGCGCTGCTCGACTCGCTGGAGGGCTACCGCGGCCAGCCCCGGCTCCGGCCGCCCTTCCCGGCGACGCACGGCCTCTACGCCTCGCCCACGGTCGTCAACAACGTCGAGACGATCGCGAGCGTGCCGTACATCGTGCTCGGCGGCTCCGCCTGGTTCCGCAGCATGGGCACCGAGAAGTCGCCGGGCCCGAAGATCTACTCGATCTCCGGCCGGGTGAACCACCCCGGGCAGTACGAGTGCGGTCTCGGCGTCACGCTGCGGCAGCTCGTCGACCTGGCCGGCGGCATGCAGCCCGGACACAAGATCAAGTTCTGGACGCCGGGCGGCTCCTCGACGCCGATGCTCACCGACGAGCACCTCGACACGCCGCTGGACTTCGAGGGCATGGCCGGGGTCGGCACGATGCTCGGCACCACCGCCGTGCAGGTCTTCTCCGACCAGGACGACATCGTCTACGCCACCTACCGCTGGATCGCGTTCTACCACCACGAGTCCTGCGGCAAGTGCACGCCGTGCCGCGAGGGCAACTACTGGATGGTCCGCATCCTGCACCGCATCCTGGCCGGTCAGGGCACCCACCAGGACCTCGATACGCTGCTGGACGCCTGCGACAACCTGCTGGGCCGCTCGTTCTGCGCGCTCGGCGACGGCGCGACCAGCCCGGTGACGTCCTCGATCAAGTACTTCAAGCAGGACTACCTGGACTACATCGAGGGCCGCAAGGCGCCGATGTTCCACGGCGAGCTCGTAGGAGCCCACTAATGACCGACGTTGCACCGAAGGTCGATCTCGTCAAGCTGACGATCGACGGCGTCGAGGTGGAGGTGCCCAAGGGCACGCTCGTGATCCGGGCCGCCGAGCAGATCGGCATCTCCATCCCGCGCTTCTGCGACCACCCGCTGCTGGCCCCGGCCGGCGCCTGCCGCCAGTGCCTGGTCGACGTCGAGGGCCAGCGCAAGCCGGTCGCCTCGTGCACCCAGCCGGTGGCCGAGGGCATGGTGGTCAAGACCCAGATGACCTCCGACGTGGCCAAGAAGGCCCAAGAGGGCATCATGGAGTTCCTCCTGATCAACCACCCGCTCGACTGCCCGGTCTGCGACAAGGGCGGCGAGTGCCCCCTGCAGAACCAGGCGATGAGCAACGGGCAGGCCGAGTCCCGGTTCGTGGAGCACAAGCGGGAGTACCCCAAGCCGCTGCCGATCAGCACCCAGGTGCTGCTCGACCGCGAGCGCTGCGTGCTGTGCCAGCGCTGCACCCGCTTCTCCGACGAGATCGCCGGCGACAAGTTCATCGACCTGATGGAGCGCTCGTCCAACGAGCAGATCGGCGTCTTCCGCGGCGACCCCGACTCGCCCGAGACGGACGCGCCGTTCAACAGCTACTTCTCCGGCAACACCATCCAGATCTGCCCGGTCGGCGCGCTGACCAGCTCGCAGTACCGCTTCCGCGCCCGCCCCTTCGACCTGGTGTCCACGCCCAGCACCTGCGAGCACTGCGCCGCGGGCTGCGACCAGCGGGCCGACCACCGCCGGGGCAAGGTCATGCGCCGCCTCGCCGGCGACGACCCGGCGGTCAACGAGGAGTGGAACTGCGACAAGGGGCGCTTCGCGTTCCAGTACGTCACGGCCACCGACCGCCTCACCACCCCGCTGGTGCGCGACCGCAAGACCGGCGAGCTGCGCACGGCCAGCTGGCCGGAGGCGCTGACGGTGGCGGCCGAGGGGCTCGCCGCGGCGAAGGCCAAGGGCGGCGTCGGGGTCCTGACCGGCGGCCGGCTGACCGTCGAGGACGCCTACGCCTACTCCAAGTTCGCCCGGGTGGCGCTCGGCACCAACGACATCGACTTCCGCGCCCGGCCGCTGTCGGCGGAGGAGACCGAGTTCCTCGGCTCCCACGTCGTCGGGCAGGTCGACGTGACCTATGCGGACATCGAGAAGGCCCCCGCGGTGGTCTTCGTCGGGCTGGAGCCCGAGGAGGAGTGCCCGATCATCTTCCTGAGGACCCGCAAGGCGTACCTCAAGCGGGCCCTGCCGAGCTTCGCGGTGGCCCCGTTCGTGAGCCGCGGCTTCGCCAAGCTCGGCTCGACCGTCCTGCTGACCGCACCGGGCGCCGAGGCGGAGGTGCTCGGCCAGTCCGAGCAGCTGCGCGAGGCGCTCTCGGCCGAGGGCGCGATCCTCTTCGTCGGCGAGCGGCTGGCCAGCGTGCCCGGCGGCCTGTCCGCCGCGGCCCGGCTGGCCGAGTCCACCGGCGCCCGGCTGGCCTGGGTGCCGCGCCGGGCCGGCGACCGGGGCGCGGTCGAGGCCGGCGTCCTGCCGACCCTGCTCCCCGGCGGCCGCCAGGTCTTCGACCCGGCCGCGCGCGGCGAGGTCGCCATCGCCTGGTCGCTCGACGCGGGCGTGCTGCCCAGCGCCTCGGGCCGCGACACCGACGGCATCGTCGCCGCCGCCCGCGAGGGCCGGCTCGGCGCGCTGGTCGTCGGCGGCGTCGACCCGGCCGACCTGGCCGACCCGATCGCCGCCGAGGAGGCCCTCGACAAGGTCGGCTTCCTGGTCAGCCTCGAGCTGCGGATGAGCGCGGTGTCCAAGCGGGCCGACGTGGTCCTGCCGATCGCCCCGGCGGTCGAGAAGGCCGGCTCCTACGTCAACTGGGAGGGCCGGGTCCGCCCGTTCGGCACGGTGCTGAAGACCCAGGCCATGAGCGACGCCCGCGTGCTCGACGCGCTGGGCCGCGAGCTCGGCGTCCAGCTCGGCGTCGGCGACGTGGCCGCGGTCCGCGCGCAGCTGGCGGCGCTCGCCCAGCTGCCGCTGCCCGGCACGGTCTCGACCGGCGCGATCGGCAACGAGCTCCCGGGCGTCGCGCGCGGCAC
>NZ_JBFAZW010000108.1:0-37426 GCF_040682015.1 Dactylosporangium sp. NPDC051485 | reverse complement strand
TCGCTTCTTCCCCACGTTCTCCATGATGCTAGACATCCTCCCGGAGACCCCAGGTCCCCTGATCTCGGATGTCCGTCAAAACGGGGCAGGCCCAGTAGACGTCGGTGGCCCGGTTACGGTAGGGGCTCGCGTCGCCGCGTGCGCGGGCGTCGGCGCTGTACCTGCCGTCTGCTCGACCATCTCGGCCAGCTCGAGCATGTATGCGAGTGCAACGCTTCGTGCTACGCGCTGCCAGGCGACTACCCCAATGCGGCGATAGCGAGTCTTGACGCAGCTGGGCCTGGCCAGAGGCTATGCAGTCAGCCTGCGCCCAAGGAGTTCTGCGGCGCCGTCGGGGTCTGCACCGTCGAGTAGAACCTTGGCGATGCGCATCACTTCATGGTCGGTGCGCTGCGCAGCGTAGACGATGATGGCGTTAGCCGCCTCGGCGAGTCCCCGGCGATGGCAAGAGTTGATTGCGGCTGCCGTTTCGGGCGGCGTGGCGGCGAGTCCCATGTATCGCAGGATGCCGGCGGCGTCAGCAACCTGATCCGCAACCAGACGTGCCACGAGGTCATCCATTCCCAGCCACTCTCGCACGACGATCGGTTGCCGGTCCCCCTTCGGTGAGGGGACCGGCAACCTCGTGTCCAGCCCCGAGGTGCGGACAGGCCGATCGGCCGGCTGGCCGTTGGTGGACGGCGCAGCAGCCAGCAGCGGAGCAGCCTGCGCCCTTGATGCAGGGCAATTTGCACACGGCTGCTGGTCTTGGACCTCGTCCGCGGCCAGTAGAGCGCCATGAAGCCGTTCGACCTGGCTCATGGACACGGGTAAGGCTTCCGCTCCTACCTCGCGCTCGGCCAACTCGTGCAACATCCGCAAAGTGGTGAGGCTGGGGCGCTTTGTCTTGCCGTTGAGCAGGGCAGAGAACGCCGATTTCGACGACCGGCAGCGGTCGGCCACGCCACGTGTTCCGAGCTGCTTGCCGACCAGGAGCATATACAGACCACGCACCGCTTGCGTGAGCTCACGCTGCGGACCCTGCAGCCATTCAATATCGGACAATTCCCCGCGTTTCGGCAACCCTGACTCCAATCCGAGCGTGCCTAGCTACGGGCTCTCGATGTCTAGCGCGAGAGCCCGCCGTCCCGAAGCATTCTGTCGCGTGTTGCCGGATCTGCCGGTCCCTCATGTGTCCTGCTTTCGGATCGGGACACGAACCGCCTTCCGGATTGCACGGTGATCGGATTGGCTAGGTGAGTCAGCCGCCGGTTGGCCTGGGTCATCTGCTTCGGACATCGCTTGGTGTGACGTGACGTCATTCCAGCTCGGTCGTTCCTGACCGGGCCGGTGTCAGTGCACTTCAGGCTGGCCGTCGACCCGTAACGGCAACGAGAGGTGAATACCGCATGGTCATGCCTGCCTGGGATGACGCAAGGTTGGGCACCATGAAGCGGGCGGCACTGTGGCTCGTCCAGATCGTTGGCGAAGGCAACACCTTCACTAAGAACCAGCTGCGTGAGGCGTTCCCGGACGTGTCGCAGATCGATCGGCGTATGCGGGACCTGCGTGACTTCGGCTGGAAGATCGACACCAACCGCGAGGATATCGGCCTGGAGGCCCACGAGCAGCGCTTCACTCAGCGTGGTGCTTCGGTGTGGGAACCCGGCAAGGGCAGCCGTGATCGGATCACTACCATCACCTCGAGCCAGCGGCACGAGGTCCTGATGCGCGACGGGCACAAGTGCCGCAGCTGCGGCATCGGGCCCGGCGAGAAATACGCGGGCACTGATATCACATCGCAGCTCGATGTAGCCCGGCGGGTGGTGCGCCTGCCAGACGGCCGCCGGGAAACACAGGTGGTCATCGAATGCAACCGGTGCCGGGTTGGCAACCGCGAGCTGGTCGTTGACCTGCGTCAGGTGCTGGCGCAGATCGCGAAGCTGCCGGCGATCGAGAAGAGGATGCTCTCTGCCTGGATCGAGCAAGACGGCAGGACCTTCAGCGCGGTCGAAGAGGTATGGGCTGCCTACCGCACGCTGCCGGCTGACGCCCGCGAACATGTCCGCGACGCACTTGCTTGATAGTTCGACCGCCTGCGGCCTCGAGCAAGTCCATGGTTGGCGCCCAGGCCGACCGCTCACCTGTGACGACGTATCGGGAGAACGAAAGATGACATACGACTTCGGCGTGCCACCGCTCTCAACCACCAACCGTTCACTCGTCGAGCAGCGGCTGGGAGAGGTGGGCGAGACCGGCGGAGTGCCGGAGACGCTCAAGATCGAGTTTCGGGAGCAGCCCCTGAACGTCCAAGTGATCGACATGCCGGTGACGCAGCTGTTCTACAACCCTGGCACACACCGGATCCGGGCACAGCGCAGCCATGACGCTGAGAAAGACCGGGCACTCGATATCGATCCCTGGAGTGAGGGCAGTCAGGAGTATCTGCGCTACCTGCTCACTACGCAGCCGGCGGACCCGGCAAAGCGCGACCCGCGGTTCGACGAACTCAAGGAGAGCCTGCGCGATTACAAGCAGCTGGAACCTGGGCTGATCACGCGTGACGGCATCCTGGTCAACGGGAACACTCGCCATGCGGCTCTCAAGGAGCTGGGTGCCTCCACCATCCGCGTCGGGGTTCTCCCCGCATCATGCACCTGGGCTGACATCCATGCGGTGGAGCTCACTCTGCAACTGCGTCATGACCGCCGACGCGACTACTCGTACATCAATCACCTGCTGGCCCTTGAGGAACAGGTCGCCCTCGGCCGCTCGCTATCCGACATCGCCCGCGACTTCCACACCACGACGCCGGCGTGCGTGCGCGACGCTTGGATCCTCAACGAGCTTCGTGAGCTGATTCGCCGCAGCGCCAGCGGCGATTTCTCGCTGCGGCTGATGGACTTCGAGAACGACAAGGAGAAGCTCTTCGAGCTCTACCGCACTGTCACCAGCGAGAAGAGCAGGGAGAAGGCGGAGCTGCTCAAGGAAGCACGCCTAGCCGCGATCACCCTCGATTTCGCCAAGACGGACGTGCGGAACATTGGCTCGGACTTCCAGGCCCGGTTCCTTGAGCAGCGTCTGCCCGACGCGCTCAAGCCGAGTGCGGCCGCGCCCGCGGCCGTGACTATTCCCGGGCTGAACCGGACGGTGCCGACCGCCGGCCCGCAGGTCGCCGCTGCCCGCGCCCTGACCGACAAGGCCTTGAAACTCAAGGCGGTCGAGGTCGCCGGCGACAAGGCGGGGCCCAGTCAGCTGGCCGATGCATCCAGCGCAAAGCAAGAACTGAAGACTGCCTTTGACGAGGCCATCGAGTTCGCCGGGAAGGACTTCCGGATGCGCAAGAAGCGGCAGGCCGCCCCGGATCGGGTCACCGACGCCTGCAAAGACCTCGAGCAGTGCATCACCGATCTCGTCCTGGCTCGTGGCAACGGAAGCCTCGACCAGGAAGCGTTCGATGACGCGGTGCTGAAACTCAGGGGAGTCATGGGCCGTCTGGCCACCGAGGCCGGCAAAACGATCGAACTTCCCGGCGAAGGTGTCACCTGGCTGCGCGCGGTGGCGGTGCAGCAGTGATCGCCACGCCGGACGTCGCTGGACCATCGCTGCGCCTGTCCTTTGATGTCACCCGTACCCGGGTGGTGTTGCGCACCCACAGCCGTTTCCGAGATGACTTCACCAGATTGGTCGGGCGCATCGCCGTTGGTGCCCAGAGCGGTCCGGTTACGGCGGAGATTGATCTAGATGATTTTCTTGCCGGCATTGGCGAACTCGGCACTTGGACCCACGATCTGGTCGAGTGGGAGGACGCTCTCGCCACCCTAGTAAACGGCGTTCTTGACGATGCGGCGACAGCCGAGCAGAGCCTTGCCGGCACCGCGCCGCTAACCGGCACGCAAACCGTGGACCCAGCAGACGTCGATGCCTTGCTGGGTCCCGAGTGGACTGCCAATCTCACGACCTTCCAGCGCCGTGACATTGCGCGCCTGCTCACGCTGCGTCACGGGGCCAACTTCAGCGTTCCCGGCGCCGGCAAGACACGAGTCGCTCTCGCCGTCTTTGCCGCGATGCGCGAGGGCGGCGAGGCTCAGCGGGTGCTTGTCGTCTGCCCGAAGTCCGCGTATGAGGCGTGGGAGCTCGAGAGCGCCGCCTGCTTCAAGGAGCCGCTGCGCACGTCGGTGATGGCTGCCAGTCCTGACCCAGGCGCGGAGGTGCTCATCGTGAACTACGAGCGGATCGGCCGAGCTGTCGCCGGCCTGGCCGCATGGCTGCGCGCAGCCCCTGCGATGGTGATCCTCGACGAAGCGCACCGCATGAAGCTTGGCTCGATCGGCGCCTACGGAGCAGCCTGCCTAGCCCTCGGTCCACTCGCTCGCCGGAGGCTGATTCTTACCGGCACGCCGGCCCCGAACGGCGCACGTGATCTGGAGAGTCTGCTGTCGTTCGTCTGGCCTGGTCACGGTAAGCGGGTCGTCGGGGACGCAGTAGGCGGGGGGAACCTGGCTTATGCCAGCTCAGTGCTTCGTCCGCTGTTCACTCGCACAACCAAGCGCGAACTCGGGTTGCCACCGGTCGATACGAAGATCCGCTACGTGGATCTACCCCCGCTCCATCGGGAAATCTACGAGGCTCTCAAGGGCAACCCGTCCGCCCGCTCAGGAGACCTTGAGGCACTCGGCAAGGCGATGCTGAGAATGCTCATGGCAGCGACGAGCCCCGCCTTGCTCGAGGAGGGATCGACCCGCTACGAGCCGCTCGCCTACCAAGTGCCGCCGCTAGACGTGCCACCGGGAGATTCACTCCGCGCCCTGTTGAAGGGCCTCCCTGGCTACGAGCTTTCCCCCAAGTACGAGGAGGCCGTCAAGATCGTTGCCGAGAACGCGAAGCAGAGGCGGAAGACCCTCGTCTGGACCACGTTCGTGCGCAGTATCACCACCATGGAGCGCCTGCTCGAGCCGTTTGGGCCTGCTGCTGTACACGGTGGTACCCCGGATCGCGAGGAGCAGCTGAGGCGCTTCCGTACCGATCCGGACTGCCTGGTCCTCATCTCGAATCCCGCAACGCTGGGGGAGGGCATCAGCCTGCACCAGGTCTGCCACGACGCTCTCTATGTCGACCGGGACTTCATGGCCGGGCGTTTCCTGCAGAGCCTCGACCGCATTCATCGGCTCGGTCTGGCGCCCGAGACCGAGACACGGGTTACGGTACTGGCCGCGCGCGGAACAGTTGACGAGGTAGTGGCCCGGCGCCTTGAGGAAAAGCTCGAGTTCATGGGCAGCATCCTGGACGATCCATCCGTGCGGCAGCTCGGCGATCTGCAAGAGGACGACACATTCACAGCAGGCGGCATGGACGTTGCCGACATCCGTGCCCTGCTCGCCCACCTCAATAGCGGAGCAGCCTGACTGTCGCCGCTCACGCAATTCGGTTCTGTCGTACGAAGCGAGGAGGCGTCGCGCCCGGGGCCAGCAACACAGGTATCGCTTGTAAGAGAGACCGTCAATTGGGCGGAAGTCGGTCAAAGAAACGGTTCGGGGTAGCAAACAGGCACGGGTATGTCGATCATCGGAGTTCTCTACGCTCTGTGACCGACAAGGACGCCCGTGCCTGCCGTCCCATCATCGCTGTTGGAACCCGTCTGGGTCGAGTTCGCCACGCTGCTGCCCGAACACGGCGAGTTCCATCCCGATCATCCGCTGGGCTGCCACCGCCGTCGCATCCCGGACCGGGTGGTGTTCGAACACCTCGTTGACGCGCTGGTCCACGGGTCGGGCTACGAACGTATCGCCACCATCGGATGTTCGGACTCCACCATCCGCCGCCGGCTCAAAACCTGGGCGGCCGCCCGGCATCGCCGAGCGCGTCCACGCGGTAGCCCTCGCAGCCTACGACCGGATCATCGGCCTGCGGTTGGCCGACATCACCGCGGACGGATGTATCACCAAGGCCCCCTGCGGCGGAGACAAGGCCGGACCGTCCCCAGTGGACAGACGTAAGGGTGGCCTGAACGTCCGGCCGCCACCGACGGCGCCGGCGTCCCCTCGGGATCGTCTCCACGGGCGCCAACCGCCATGACTCACTCCTGCTCGGCCCGACACTGCAGGCGGCCGCCGACCAGGTCGGTGCACACTGGCCCGACGACGTCACCATCCATCTCGACGCCGGCTACGACTCGAACGTCACCCGCACCCTGCTCGACGAGCTGGGCCTGCCCGGCGAGATCGGCCGCAAGGGCGTCCCCGCGCCCGTGCAGGCCGGCAAAAGGTGGGTCGCCGAGCGTACGCATGCCTGGATGAACGGCTACGGCAAGCTACGCCGCTGCACCGACCGCGACGGCAAGATCGTGGACTTCTTCCTCTACCTCGCCGCCGCCTTCGTCACCATCCGTGCACTCATCCCCGAGGCTCGAACCCGGTATCGCTGGTCGACCAGGCCCACCACCCGCCGCCTCAAGTGATCCAATTGACGGTCTCTCTTAGCTCAGCCCCCTCCTTAGGCGGCAGGGCGAGGCAGGCGCATCGGTGGCGACTTCAGCAGAATTCGAGCCACCGAACTCGCCACGCGTGCGCGCCTATGCGTTGGCGGTCAAGCGAGGGTCGACGCCGGCGGAGTCTTCTTCAGCAACGTTGCGACGCCGACGGCCGCCAGCCAGATGGCGGCGTAGCCATTGAACATCGCGACCGCACCCCAGCCGTTGGAGGCGTAGAACTCCGACGAATTGAAGCCGAAGAACATCGACGGTACTGCGGCCAGGTGAAGGGCGGCGATGCCAAATGACGACCAGCCGACCCACCTGGGAAGTGCGCGGGTGCGCAGGGCCGCGTACCCGAAGGCAAGACCGAAGACGACCAGCATCAGGTGGCTGATGGAGCCGTAGAGCAGGTAGGTGGGTACGGTGCGCGTCGGGTCGATCTCCTCGGTGGCCTTGATGGCGCTGCCGCCTTCGAGTCCCTTGGCGACCATGTCGATGATCGCCCATGCCGCGCCAGCGGTACCGGCCACGGCGCCGAACCATTCGTACCGGGCGTCGGCTCGCGCGATCAGATACCGGACGCCCGTCATGGAGACCAGGAACAGCGTGAGCGCGAGGAAGTTGAAGAGTGTGCGCGTCAGGATCAGCCAGTCCGGCATAGGACTGCCGGTCTCGACACCGCAGGCCGCAGCATCACATGCCGGTACCACGAAGTAGAGAGGAAGTTCGGCCATCGCGAAGACGGCGCCGAGGATCGCGGCCAGGCCGATCCAGCGGCGAGCTGTGGCCGGGAGCTGAATCTGTGTATGCAGTGAAGTGTTCATGCCATGCACAGTAACAACAACTGTGCAAGCCGTCTACAATTTGGTTCAGACCTCTGAGAGGATGCCGGCCATGGCCCCACGTAAGAGCTCCGGACGCGGCGCCGTACCGGTCGCACCGGATCGCACGCGCACTGATGACGCGAATCTCGAGGCGCTGCCGCCCGGCCTGGCTGCAGCCTGGGGCGTTGTCGACACCGAGGGGCGGCGCGGTCCCAAGCCGGCGCACAGCGTCGAGGAGATCGTCGCGGCCGCGACGGAGTTGGCCGATGAGGAAGGCATCGCCGCGGCCTCGCTGCCGAAAGTGGCCAGCCGGATCGGCGTGACCACCAACGCGCTGTACCGCTACGTCAGCTCCAAGGATGAGCTCATCGTGCTGTTGGCCGATCGTGCCTGGGGCGACCCGCCCGCGTTGCCGGACGGCGATTGGCGAGAGGCAGCCGCGCTGTGGTCACGCCAGCTGTTCGAACGCTTTCTATCCCGTCCATGGCTGCTAGACGTACCGACAACTGTCCCCCTGACTCCGCACAACGCGGCCTGGTTGGATGCTCTGATCACTGTGCTCAAGCCGACCGGTATGGCGGCGCAGCACATGCTGACCTGTGCGTACCTCCTCGACAGCCACGCCCGGTACGTCGCCAACCTGCGGCGCAACACTCCAACACCGGCCGCGTTGCGCCGCGCAAATCCTGATCAGCAACGCGCGATGCGTGCGGTCCGCGTGTTCCTGGACAGCCAGCTCCGCTCCCGCAATCTGCATGCCGTCGCGGACGTGATGGAGGATCCGACGTTTCTCGACGACGAGCCCTCGCTCGATGGCTTCGAATTCGGCCTTGCGAGGATCCTCGACGGCATCGAGGCACATGTGCAGCGGTGAGAGACCTGTGCTCTTCGGCGACCGGCGAAGGGCATCACGTTCGCCTCTGATGCAGTTGCTTGATCAGCAGAACCCGGGCCAGTTTGCGGTCATGAACAGCGTGGCCTCACGAGGTCAGGAAGCCGTCGCGCCAGCTCGGGTACTGCAGCACGAGGCCCTGTGCCCGAGCACGGCCGTTGGCTACGGGGCGGCCGGCGTCGCCGGATCGGGTGACGAGCGGATCGGGGCCGTCCATCGCGCGAGCGAACACGGGTACCCAGTCGGTGCCTGGGGCTGGTTCGTCGTCGACGATGTTCCATGTGCCGGCCGGCCACCCGAGCGCGAGGAGGGTTGCCCGTGCGGCGTCGTCCACGTGGACGAACGAGGTGACCGTCTCGGTTGCCGGCAGGCCTCCGGCTCGGACAGCGTCGGCGAAGCGGCCGTTGCGTGCGTACCAGGTGCCGTTGCCGTAGAGCTGCCCGAATCGCAGCACGATGCCCTGTGAGCGTTCGTGTGCCGCGTTCTCCAGGGCTTGCACGCCGAGGATCGTGGTGCGTCGAGGTTCGGCGGCGTCAAGGTCGAGCGGTTCGTCCTCGTCCGCGGGAGCCGTGCCCGGGGCGTGGATCCACGAGATGCTTTCGGCGACGAACCGGTCCACCGCGGCCATCCGGGCGGCGTCGACCAGGTTTCTTGTTCCTTCGGTGCGTAGGAGGGCGTTGCTTGCCGAGTTGCCAGTGCTCAGGTCGGTCAGGAGGTCGACGATTGCGTCCGGGCGGGCTTTGGCGACCGCCTGGGCGACCTGGTCACGGTCGAGGGCGTCAGCGAGGACCGGGGTTGCTCCGAGTGCTTCGACCGTCTGTGTGCCTTGGCCGGATCGGGTCATCCCGATCACCTCGTGGCCGGCCGTGATCGCTAGTGGGAGGAAGGCCCGTCCCAGGACTCCGGACGCGCCGGCAACGAAGATCCGCATGTGGTCCTTCCTTTCTTGTGACAGGACGACGCTACGCGCGCGCTGGATCATTCAATCGGGCCCAGGGGTGGCGTGAGTTTGACGGCGAGGCTGACGAGCACGGCTCCGACGGCGGCGATGCCGACGGCGATCAGGATGTCGTGGAGGCCGCCTGGGTCGAAGGCGAAGAAGTCCTGGGCGAACGGGATGGTGAGGGCGAGTACGAAGAGCACTGCCATCGCGGCGATGAGCCCGATCCGCCAGGCTGTCATCGGGTGTACGACGAGCATGAGCACCCACCAGGTGATGAGGAACAGGGTGACGACGGCGGAGGTTCGGTCCTGTTCCAAGGTGGAGGCGGGGAGGTGCGCGGTCAGGAAGGACAGGAGCACCGTGGCCGCGCACGCGATGCCCGTGGGTACGGCGAAGCGCAGCACCCGGGGCACGAACCCCGGTTCGGCTCGCTGGAGGGTGGGCGCCAGCGCGAGGAAGAAGGCGGGGACACCGATGGTGAGCGCGTTGACCAGGGTGGAGTGCCGCGGGGCGAAGGGGAAGGCCAGCCCGGTCAGGCCGGTGAGCAGCGACAGTGTGATCGCGTAGAAGGTCTTGGTGAGGAACAGGTTGGAGACGCGCTCGATGTTGGCCAGCACTCTTCGTCCCTCGCCGACCAGGTGGGGGAGGGTGGCGAAGCGGTTGTCCAGCAGGACCACCTGGGCGACCGCCTTGGTGGCCGGGCTGCCCGCGCCCATCGCGATGCCGAGGTCGGCGTCCTTGAGCGCGAGCACGTCGTTGACCCCGTCGCCGGTCATCGCCACCACGTGGCCGCGCGACTGGAGCGCGCCGACGAACATCCGCTTCTGCTGAGGGGTCACCCGCCCGAAGACGGTGTTGGTGTCGAGGATCTCGGCGACCTTGTCGGGGTCGTCTTCGGGGAGGGTGCGTGCGTCGACGGCCCGGTCGCCCCCGGGGATGCCGAGGGTGGTGGCGATGACGGAGACGGCCTGCGGGTTGTCGCCGGAGAGGACCTTGACGGTGACGCCCTGCTTGGCGAAGTACGCCAGGGTCTCCTGGGCGTCGGGGCGCAGGCGCTGCGTGAGCGTGATGAGTGCGACGGCCTCCCCGTACTGCCCGTCCAGGTCGGGGGCGCGGCAGAGTGTGAGTACGCGGGCACCGGTGGAGGCGAGGGCGCTCGCCTTGGCGTGCGCGGGGCTGCCGGGGTCGATGAGGACGTCCGGAGCGCCGAGGATCCACGTCCCGTGGCCGTCGAAGTCCGCGCCGCTCCACTTGCGGGCGGAGGAGAACGGCACCCGCTGCCTGGCCGCCCAGCCGGTCGGCGTGGAAGGGTAGCGGGCCTGGATGGCCTGAGCCGTGGGGTTGGGGCGCGGGTCGGCGTTGGCGAGGGCGGCGAGAGCGTCCTCGATCGGCTCGCCGTCGCGCAGCGGTAGCACCTCGCCGAGGTCCATCCCGCCCTCGGTGAGGGTGCCTGTCTTGTCCAGGCACAGGACGTCCACCCTGGCGAGGCCCTCGATCGCGGGAAGTTCCTGCACCAGGCACTTGCGGCGGCCCAGGCGGATGACACCGACGGCGAAGGCGATGCTGGTCATCAGCACCAGCCCCTCCGGGATCATGGTGACGATGCCGGCAACGGCGCCGGTGATGGCGGTGCCGAAGTCCGCGTGGCGGTGGACCTGGCTGTAGATCAGCAGCGCGCCGATGGGGACAACCAGCCAGGTGATGTACTTGATGAAGCGGGCGACCCCGTCGCGCAGCTCAGAGCGGGTCAACGTGAACTTGCTCGCCGCGGCGGTCAGGCGCGCGGCGTAGGCGTCCTCGCCGACTTTGGTGGCGGTGAACGCGCCCGAGCCCGCGACGACGAAGCTGCCCGACAGCACCTGGTCGCCCGGCGCCTTGTGCACGGGATCGGCCTCGCCGTTCAACAGTGACTCGTCGACCTCCAACCCCTCGGATGCGCGGACCTCGCCGTCGACCAGAAGCCGGTCACCCGGCCCGACGAGGACGAGATCGCCAAGCATGACGTCGTACGGCGGGATCTCTCGCTCCGAGCCGTCCCTGCGCACCCTGACGGGGGCCTCGTTGACCACGGCCAGGCGGTCGAGGGTGCGCTTGGCGCGGAGTTCCTGCACGATGCCGATCAGCGAGTTGGCCACGATGACCAGGCCGAACAGCCCGTCCTGCCACTCGCCAAAGATCATGATGAGCAGCCACAGGACGGCGATCACCAGGTTGAACAGGGTGAGGACGTTCGCTCTGACGATAGCGCCGAAGGATCTGCTCGTCCTGCGCGGTGCGTCGTTGCGTTTCGAGACGGCGACCTGCGCTGACGTGAGCCCGTCCACTCCATCCCCCAAAGCCTCTGCATCGCGAAACTTCAGGCTAGACGCAAACTTGTCGCCGGCCAGGTACGCAGACCGTGATGTGCGTCGGAGACGACGAGACGCTCACGCTTAGTCAAGCTGCACGCTGCTGGCGCTTGGGGGGCGACGTGCCTAGCGGTGGGTGTGCGGGTATCCGGCGGGTCGCGGTTTGCTGCAGAATCGGCGGCCTGGCGAACATTGTCCATAATGGATATTCGGTTACACCGCGATCGATGGACGGTCTACGATCCCCGGTGCCCGGCCGGCGAT
Organism: Dactylosporangium sp. NPDC051485; assembly: GCF_040682015.1. Lineage (NCBI taxonomy): Bacteria > Bacillati > Actinomycetota > Actinomycetes > Micromonosporales > Micromonosporaceae > Dactylosporangium > Dactylosporangium sp. NPDC051485. The sequence goes on along the minus strand of NZ_JBFAZW010000108.1, from coordinate 25,704 downwards.
CGCCGCGCCCGGGAACCGGGGAGGAACCACCCATATGGCACGCGTACGCAGCATTCTGCTGTCCGCCGGCGCCGCGCTCGTGGTCGTGGCGGCCACCGCACAGCCCGTGCACGCTCAGGCCGAGCCGGTCAGCCTCAGCCCCACCAAGTGGGCTTGGACCGACTCGCGCAGCCCGTCGACCAGCTTCGTCAACCAGGCCGGGGACCTGCCGATCGGCACGACGCTCGACGCCACCGGGAAGACGCACACACGGCGGTCGTACTTCACCTTCGACCTTACCGGGTTGAAGGGCCAGGCCGTCCACCTGGCGAGCCTGTACTCGAACGAGACCAACGTCACCGACTGTGGCGCCGCCGCACCCCGTCGAACTCTGGCGGACGTCGGCGGTCAAGGACAACACGGCGTGGAATCGGGCGCCGCAGGAGATTGAGCGGATCGGGCAAGCATCGCTCGGGGCCGGGAGTTGGTCCTGCCCGGGTGGGTTCGGGTTCGATCTCACCGAGGCGATCGGGGTCGCCGTCGCTCGCGGGGACAAGGCGCTCACCGTTGAGCTGCGCGTCGCGGCGGCCGCTGAGGGCGATCAGCGGCTCGGGCGGTCGGTGCAGCAGCCGCGGATCGGGGTGAGCGGCAACCACCTGGCGGTCGCGTCCGAGCTCAAGCTGCAGTATCCGGACGGCGCCTGCGGTACCGCTGCCAAGCACCCGGCCGCGGGGTCGTATCCGACCTTCGCTGCGAAGGTCACCGATGCGGATGTCAACGATCCCAAGACCGCGATCTTCGCCGTCTGGGATTCCGATCATCCGGAGCAGCGGCGGGAGTTCAGCGGGGGGACCTACGGCGGTGGGGTGTTCCAGGCGTCCACCGACCTCAGCGGGTACGCCGACGGGACCCTGGTCGCCTGGAGTGCGCGGGGTTACGACTACACCGACTACGGGCCGTGGGCCAAGACCTGCTACCTCACCGTGGACAAGACGGCGCCCGCGCATGAGCCGGGGGTCGCCTCGAAGCAGTACCCGGCCGGTAATGTGCCGTCGGGCGGGCCCGGGGTGGCCGGCCGGTTCCGGTTCGACGCCGGTGGGGACCCCGACGTGGCCGCGTTCTCCTGGCGGGACATCGTCGGGAACACCGGGGTCGTGAAGGCGAACCGGTCCGGCGGGGGCGTGCTTGAGTACACGCCGGACAGGTCCGGGATGGCGTCGCTGTACGTGGCCGCCGTCGACGCGGCCGGGAACCGCGGGCCGGAAAAGAACTACCGGTTCTTCGTGCGCAACACCTCGCCGTACGGGTCCGTCGACGTGGCCGGGGTCGGGCTGCCGAGCACGATCAACCTGACCGCGCCGGCGAGCGAGACGACCGTGATGTCGTACCAGCTGCCGGGGGCGGCCGAGGTCAAGCTGCCGGTGACCGACAGCAAGGCGAGCGGGCCGATCACGTTCACCCAGACCGGGTACGTCGACATCGCGCTGCGGGCCTACAAGGGCACGAAGATGATCGGGCAGAGCAAGCTGTCGATCTTCGTCAGCGACGAGCCGGTGGTGCAGTCGGCGGAGTTCGACGTGTACGCCGACCAGGTCGAGGGCGTGGCCGGCTCGTTCACGTTCAAGCCGCGCCGGTCCGGGGTGGTGGCCTACCAGTACGTCATCGGCGGCCGCAGCGGGCGGGTCGACGCCGGTGCGGACGGCAGTGCCGTGCTGCCGTACACCGCCGATACGCCCGGGTTCATCAACCTGCTGGTGAGCTCCGTGTCGGCCGACGGCACCGTCTCGCAGCAGGCGCAGTACTACTTCTCGATCATCCCGGTGCGGCCGCACGTCTACGCGTGGGGACAGACGGACTCGCCGCGGCGCGACGGCGTCGGGATCCCGCAGCGGATCGAGTTCGACAGCCAGTTGCCGGACCTGACCGGGTTCGTCTACCGCTTCGACGGCGGGCCGGAGACCTCGATCTCCAGCAACGGCAACGCCTATGCCTACATCGACGTGACGCCGGCGCACGCCGGGGACACCACGGTCATCGCGCAGGCCGTGCGGGCCGACGGGAGCCGATCGCCGCAGACGCGGTACACCTTCCAGGTCTTCTCCGGTCCGGTCGTCACCTGGACGCCGGCCGGCGACGTGATCATCAACCACCCGGTGACGGTCACGTTCCGGGCCGCGCTGCCCGGCGCGACGCAGTTCCGCTACACGCTGCCGTACGGCGCCGAGGACCTCACCGTGCCCGTGGGCGCGGACGGCACGGCGACGGTGACGTACACGCCGCTCTCGCCGGGACTGGACAATGTCCTGGTCCGTAGCGTCGCCGCCGACGGGACGGAGTCGGAGCAGCGTCGGCAGTACATCATCGCCAAGGACGACAAGGTCACCGTCTACGGCGCGTGGAACGAGTACAACCCGACGGGCGGCATCGGCATCCCGGGCAACGTGGGCTTCTACTCGCAGTTGGTCCCGGACATCGTGGAGTTCCGATACCACCTCGAGGACGGGCCGGTCGTCGCCGTGCCGCCGACGCCGGAGACCACGACGACGTACACCGCGATCACGCCGACGCACAACGGGCTGAATACGCTGTACGTTCAGCAGGTGCTGCCCGGCGGCGAGCTCTCGCCGGTGACCGAATACCGCTTCCTTGTCGGTACCGCGACGAAGGTGGTCTCGGCGCAGTACGCGCCCTACGTGTGGGGCGGTGGCGCCGGGGTCGAGGGGACGTTCGAGTTCACGGCCGGCACCGACGGGGTCGTGTCGTTCGACTACCAGTTCGACTACGGCGACACGAAGAACGTCGTGGCGGTGAACGGCCACGCCACGGTGGCGTGGACGCCTTCGGAGGCCGGCTCGCACAACCTGGTCGTCACCGGACGCCGCGCCGATGGCAGCACGACCGACCAGACGTCGCAGTACCTGCTCGTGCAGTACTAGCGTTCGCGTTCGGCGACGGCACGGCCGAGCTCGGCGGTCGTGCCGTCGCCGTGCAGGTCTGGGGTCAGCGGGGCTTCCCGCGGCCCCAGCCCAGCACGGAGTTGAGCGCGAGCTCAACGGCCTCGGCGTAGCTCAACGTTCCGGAACCGTCGCGCCCGACGACGAGCGTGAGGCCCGCGTTAGGCTGCAGCCGCAGACCCCCGGCTGCGGCTGCGCGGCCGGGCCGCCGATCGGGCAGATCGACGGGGCCGGCCCTCGAGCACGCCGTGGAGCGCTTCGTCACCGACGTACGCCCCGAGCACTAGGTCGATGATGTCGTCGGCAACGTTGTCCGAGGGTCGGCCGGTTGATGAGCTGGATGAGTAGCGACGCATCCTGAGCCATCAGCGCCCCCTTCCGGAAGGGCGGAGATCGAGCGGGTCGGGCGGCGGCGTGCCTTCCTTCGCCGTGCGGCGTAGCAGCGCCACCAGGTCCTCCTGGCGTGGCTGACCGAACGCCAGCCGGTAATGCGCCAAGTCGGCCTTCAAGCGCTCGAGTTTGGCCATGTCGCGGCTCAGCGGATACAGCAGAACATGCCGTTCGATCATGGCTTCTCCGCTGTACACCCAATAGGGAGCGAAATCGCCAAGTGCCCCGGAACCCGTGCGAGCCGCGTCGTAGGCGGCCTTCCACACGTCCCGCTCGCCGGAGGACAGCGCGGCTGCTCGATTGTGTTCGGCAACGTTGCGGCGCACGGCGTGTCCGCCGAAACGGTGCACGCGGCCCTCGCGCTGTTCGAAGTCGACCGGGTTGGGCGGGGTGTTCCAGTGCACGACGGCCGAGCACCACTGGTGGAAGTCGATGCCTTCCTGGCCAGCGCTGGTGGTGGCCACGACGAACGGCCAGAACGGGCTGTTGAACGCCTGCCGGACGGCTACCTTCCGCTCGACCTGCGCCTGATCCTCGCCTCGCCCGCCATAGCGCAGTGCGAACCGACCGGGCAGACCGATCGGCTTGTCCGGCTGGTGTGGGTCGAAGGCTCGGTACGTGACCGGCTGGATGGTGATGGCGTCGTACAACTGGTCGGCCAGGGCGTAAAGGGACTCGTTGTCCAGCGGCAGGTCAGGGCTCGCGCTGCGCAACACGTGCAGGTGTTCGTCCAGCACCGCTTGGAGGCCGCCCGCGGCGCAGTAGCGCAGGATGGCTCGCCAGTACACGGTGCCAGGCTGCAAATGATCGAGTAGCTGCGCCGAATCGGTCCGGTTGAACAGCGACCGCAGACCGTCGGCAATGTATGCGGCGACTCCCCAATGGCCGTCAGGCGTCACGGTGCAGTCCGGCGTGAGGATCCGGGCGATCGCTCGCCAGGCGATGTTGCCAGGACCGTGAAGCCCGATAGCCGTCAGGTCATCGATGACCGCGGCGACGTCTTGGGCTACCGGATGCTCGACCGCCGCAATGACCTCGTACGCCTGACTGACGTGACGATCCAGGCCGGCCGGGGTGCCGTCCTCGTTGTGCGAATCGGCGATGGCTCCGGCAACGTCCTCGATGGAGAACTCCTCGAATCCGGCTCGCGCGCCCGGCCACCGGAACACCGCGTGCCATGGCTGGACCTCGCCAATGTGGCGCGGGTCGCTGAATTCGGCCGGAGCATTGCGACGCAGTCGCTCGCGTACCTCTTCCTCGACGGCCTCCAGAGGCAAGGTCTCGGTTGGCCGCTGCCGAGCGATCGCGAGCGGATCGCAAGCCTTGGCGAGTTCGGGGTGCGGCCAAAACAACGCGAGCGTGCTCATCGAAGCGGCGCGCTCCCCGTCGAGGCGATAGTCGAGCCGGGACCGGCGGCGCTGCGGCTCGGTGCCCGGTCCTCGGGTGCCTTCGATGCGCCGCTCGGCCTCGTAGCTCAGCAGCCCGGCCACGGCCGTCGGTGTCGCGTTCCACGAGGAGAACAACAGTCGCTTTGTGATGCCGTGCGCGGCGGCGCTGGCGAACGGCTCGCCGAGTGTCGAGTACGGCATCGAGGGCGGCAACCACAGCAGCTGCCACCAGCCCCGATCGAGGGTGTCGGCGGCGAGGTGGCGAAGCCGGGCGTTACCGAGGTCGATGGCCCGCCGGTGGGTGACGGCGTCGGCGTCGAGCAGCTGCGTGCTCGCCAGGAGCGGGCGGACCTCGGCCGCATTCCGGCCCTTGAGCGCGGCGCGGACCTTCTCGCCGATCTGGTAGCCGTCGAGGAAGTTCAAGAAGTACGGGGCGGACTTCCAGTACTCGATAGTCATCGGCGCTTCGACGGCCTTTGCGATCCGTCGCATTGCAGCGTAGCTGCACATGTCCTCGGCGGCGAGGTCCTGGACGGTCACGACATTCTCGAGAAGCATCTCGGCCTGTTTCAACGCCGGTCGTTCGGTACGGCACATCACCCGCAGCAGCAGCTCCCGCAGATCCGCCCGGATCGCGTCGCTCGGTTCCGCGCGCACGAGCGCGTCGCGGTGCGCCTCGAACGCCTTCGCAACCTCGGTGTGCCACTGCTCGTCCGGATTGAGGAACCCCAGAATCTGCCGGAAGTCGGCATAGTGATCTTCGCCGGCGGCGCGTTCCTCGGCATAGGTAAAGGGTTTGTACGGCGTCGCCGACAGCAGCAGCACCCGCGCGTCCCCATAGTCGAACAGGGAATTCGCCAGATCGGCCGCCGGTCCGCTATTCGGATCAAGGAGCTCCCGAAAACGCTGGAACTCGTCGAGGATGATCAGGTCGGGCTCGAGCGCGTCGACGCCGGCGCGGGCGAGCGTGGCCCGGAGGTCGCCGATGATCCGGCGGGAGCGCTCGCGCAATGCGTCCGGAAGAGCCGGGCGGCGGCCGATCTCGTCGAGCAGCGCGTTGAACTCTTTGAGCAGACCCTCCTTCTTAGCAAGGCGGATGAACTGCCTCGCAATCGTTCGGTCCAACTGCCCATCCAAGGCGTTTTGGAGCTGCCGGCATTGCTGCTCGAACCGTTCCGGCGAGCCGACGGTGCCCTGCAACGCGCGAATTGCCGAGCGGGTCCGCCATCCATCCCAACCTCCCTCCTGCTCGAGCAGGAGGAAGATCAGCGCGCGTTCCTCCTTCGCCCCGGTGCGCCCACCCTGGTCAAACGAGGTACCGGGTGTGAATGCCACCAGGTTGATCGGCTTGCCATGCGTCGGCTTGCCCTGCTTGAGCTTCGCGACTTCCTTGGCCAGCAGCGTCAGGCGAGTCGAGAGCGTGACGGCCTCGTCCGCAGTTACCCGCAGCCGTGCGATGTTCTGCGCGGCGACGTCCTGGTTCGAGCAGACGTACACCACGTCGACCCGCTTCACGCTCGGGTCGTCCTGCAGCCGTTCGAGCGTTTTGGCGACGACTCCGCGCGCGACCACGCTCTTGCCGAGGCCGGTCTCGTCGGCGACCAGGAACCGTCGGGTGGGATCGGCACCGAAGTACCGCTCGATGACGTGGTCGACCGTCGCGCACTGGAAATCCTTAAGGCCCGCGATCACGTCCTGCGCGTCATACCGCTTCATGCGCGCGCCACCTCGAGCTCGTCCTGCCGTGCCTGCTCTACGAGTGCCCAGAGCTTGCTGAATTCGTCTGGCCACAGCTTGGCGCCGCGGGCCTCGATCCGGGCAATCAGGTTCGCGAGGTCGTCGAGCCGTTCGGGGTGCTCGGCGAGCGCGTTGAGCAGGAGTTCGAAGATTCCGTTGTACTCAGCGCGCCAGTTGGCTGAGCCGCCGCCCTCGCCCTCGACCGGCGGCACGGCGGCGGCTTCGGCACCGAGCCCGAGCATGAGCAGCAGGAACCGCTGGAACTTCTCGAAGGTGTCGATCTGCTCCGCGAGCACGTGGTCGAGCCGATCGGCGGGGTCACCCATGAGCGTCGCGAGCACGATCGTGCGTTCGCGGACGCCACGCTGTTCGGCCGTGATAATCACGAATGGCGTGATGTCGGTCAGCGCCAGACCTGTGAACGTGGCCCTGACCGGCTGCCCGGCGACCAGCGTGGCCGCCTCGGCGCGGCGGGTGTGCAGCTCCGCGGTGAGCCGCACGCCCTCCGCGGTCGGGAGCGCATCTTCCGACGTCAAATGTATGGTGTACCGCTCCGCATCCGCCTGTACCGTGGCGACCAGCGGCACCTCGGCGATGTCGCGTACGAGGTCGATCAGCAGCTCGGCATCGTCGTCGAACTCCACCGGCTCGCCGCGCTCATACGGCTCAAGTACCTCACGCAGGTCCGCCTTCGGCCCGACCATCGCGTCGATACCGAGGTCCGCGCGCTTGCCAACGAGCTCGACAAGCACCTCGACGTTGCCGCCGAACGCCGCGTTGGTGGCGTTCGCGGAGCCGATGAAGAGCCGTGCTTCAGCGCCCTGCTCGACCGCGTACACCTTGGCGTGCAGACCGCTGAGGATCTCCAACCCGTTCGAGGCCTCGTCGTCGGGCAGGCCGGCCAGTTCGCTGACGACGAAGCACTCCGCGCGCTCGAGCGTTTCGTCGGGCAGCCGGTCGAGTTCCTCCTGGCGCCCGACCACGATCCGGCGATCGCCCGGTGCGCACAGCAACAGCCCGTCCTCGGTACAGAACGGCGAGATGACGAGGTGCCGAGCGCCTTCGAATGTTGGGGGCCGATTTCCCGGTACACCTAAAGGATGAAAACGCACCTCGCGAACGCCATCCGGTGCGGTCCACTCCGCTCGGCGCAGATCCTCGATGAGCGTTTCGATGGCCTCCAGCCGCGACGGCGGCATCGGGGCGACGGTCAGCTTTAGGGTGTGCCTGAGCAGGTCAGCCAGCGGCTTGTTGTCGGCGGTCGGTCGTGAACCGCGCACGGCGTCCAGGCGCAGGCACACGTCCCAGCTGCGGTCTTTAGTGAGGTTTCGGCTCAGGACCAGCAGTCGGAGTGATACCTCGCCGGTGACGTCGTCCAGAAATCGCAGCACCCAGAGTTTGGGGTGGAAAAGCCGACCCGGCCTCGGCTTCTTGACCGTGTGCACCATCGGTTCGAGGAATGCAAGCAGCGCGGATTCTCCCGGGGGTACCGCAACCTGCCCCGACTGACAGAAAACGTCGATGCGATCGGCGCACCGGCGGACACTTTCCATGATGACGACGGGGTCCATCGACTCGCGAAGACTGTGCGCGGCAAACGCGAGCGGCGCGACCAACAAGCTCTCGAGATCGAGCGTGAACGTCAGCGCGACGGCTCGGGCGAGTTGCGAGCCGGGCAGCGGACGCAGGGCGTCGAGCAGCAGCGTACGAGTATCAGGCGCCAGCAAGGTCGGCCTCCAACTCGGCGGCACAGCCGTTGTGGATGTCGTTGAGCATGTCTTTTGCCTGCGGCCAGCGGTACACCAGCCGGCTACTCCCGGATTTTCCGCTCCAGTTGCGCAGGAGCTTTTCATTCGTCAGTCGCGACTGGCTCTTCTTGACCGACCGTTCGCGCTCGCCGATCAACGTACGCAGCGTTTGCTCTTTCCAGACCTCGCGTGTCCCGCCGTTCGCTACCGCGTCGAGCCATAGGTCGATGAACCGGCGCGCAGTGAGGTTGGCCGCGATGCGCGGGTTGATGTAGATGACCTGGCTCCACATGTCGGCCCGGTTCCACTCACTCAGGCCGGCGAGCTGACCGGCCCAGTCGGTGAGTGCCGCGCGGTATCGGTCAACTGGCGACGCTTGCTCGGTCAGCCCGGCCTGCTCGTACCGCTCGGCGACCAGCAGGTTGTACAGGAGCGCGGCTCCGTGGATGGCGAGCGAAAAGCGGGCGGCATGCTCTATCGCTCTTCTGACCTCCGGCGGGGCCTCGGCCGTCACCAGGTCGTTCCACGGATAGTCCGCTTCGAGCGCCGGTCGGCGTTGCGGCGTCAGCAAATGCGCCAGCAATGTGTTGGGCACCGTCGCCAGCATGCGTTCGCGTAGCCAGCGGGCCTCATCTGGGCCCAGCGTAAGCTCGCCGTCCAGCTCGTTCGGGAAGCCGGCAGGCGGGTCGGGCAGCGTCGGGTGCCACATGCCGGCCCGCAGTTCCGCGAGTTCTTCCGTCTCCGTCGCCGACCAGGTCGCGGAGTCCTCGCCGGCGCGGATGCCGAAGGTCGTAAGCGCCGTTGCGTAGATGGTCGAGGGCAGCGTCCGGACCTTCACCCCCGTGCGGCGGCCGATCATCCCCTCGGGCCGGCCCGCCCGAATGAGCGCCGAGATGACGGTGCGCTCGTTGCGGGAGACTCGAGCGGCCGACGCGTTGCCGCGGAGCCGGCGGCCCTGGGCATCCTGGAAGCACCAGGGGACGATGAGCAGGTATCGGGCGCGCGTATGCAACGTCGAAATGCCCGGGAAGAGTACGTCGCTGAACGCGTCGCGCACCTGGCCGACGCCAAGCTCGTCGCGGCTCTCGGTGTTGCTGAAGAGGTTGAGCAGCTCACGCATCCGTTGCTGATCAGCCCGGGAACTGTCCAGCCAGGACAGCGCGGACGCCATGAAGCACCTCCGCGACCATGCTCAGACGGGATGGGTCTGCCCGACGGTACGGATCCACTACTGGGAATCGAACAGCCGTAACGGCCCCATTGCTCGCCGTTTGGCCGATTAGCACCCGAAGGGCAACGCGGCCTGCCGGCAAGCAGGGTATCGAACCCGAAGGGCTCGCCGCGGTAGCGGCGCCGAGCAGGGCGTAGTGATGGGGTCCCAGTCGTGGCGCGCCGGAGTCGGGCGACGATGGCCGGCTCCGGATGCTGAATGCGCCGACACCGCAGGCGTTGATCGCCGCTCGCGCGAATGACGCAGTAGCATCACTTGGCCACGTGACCATCGGCCGTCGCCGCTGGCCGCGGCGCCTCCAGCCCGCTGGGCCACGACGTGCCGTCCGGCGAGATCAGGCCGCCGCCTCCGCCGCCGACGCGGTAATCATGGCGGCCGCGCCGCCCTGTAGGCATCGGCGGCGGGCCGGCGTACGTTGCGTTCGTGTACCCGTTCGCCATCGACCTCGGTACCTCCAACACGGTCGCTGTCCTGCGCGGGGCGGACGGCCAGGTCCGCCCGCTGCTGTTCGACGGCCGGGAGCAGCTTCCGTCGGCCGTCTATGCCGGCGCGGACGGCACGCTGGTCGTCGGCAGCGATGCGGAACGGCTGGCGCGCGCCGACCCGGCGGCATTCGAGCCGAACCCGAAACGGCGGATCGACGACGGCACGGTCCTGCTGGGTTCTCACGCGGTTGCCGTGTCCGACGCGTTGGCCGCGGTGCTGCTGGAGGTCGCTGAGCGGGTCAACCGGGTCGGCCCGCCCGGCCCGGCGGTGCTGACCGTCCCCAGCAGTTGGGCCGCGTCCCGGCGCGCGGTGCTCGCCGCGGCTGCCGTGCGGGCAGGTCTCGGTGCGGTGACGCTGATCAGCGAGCCGATCGCGGCCGCCGTCTACTACGCCGCGGTACTGCGTGATGGGCTCCCGCCGGATGGTGCGCTGCTCGTCGTCGACGTTGGTGCGGGTACGGCGGACGTGGCGCTGGTCCGCGCCGCGGCGGCGATCGGTGTGGGGACCGCGGCGCCCGATGCGGCGCTGTCCGTGATCGCGCAGCAGGGCCTCGACGTCGGCGGCCTGGACGTCGACGCGGCGCTGGTCGGCATCCTCGGCCGGCTGGTGTCCGGCGACGACCCGGAGGCGTGGCGGCGCCTTGCGGCACCGGTGACCAATGCGGAGCGGCGCGACCGGCTCGTGCTGTGGCAGGAGGTACGCGCCGCGAAAGAGAGCCTGTCCCGGCTCAGCGTCGCGCCGGTGCACGTGCCCGGGTATCCGACCGACCTGCACCTGACCCGCGAGGAACTGGAGGTTGCGGCGACGCCGCTGCTGGCCCCGGTCGCCGAGGTCGCCGCCCAGATGGTGGCGACGGCGGGGCTGGCTCCGCATGGGCTGGCCGGCGTCTTCCTGGTCGGCGGCGGCAGCCGGATGCCGTTGCTCGGCCGGCTGTTGCACGCCCGCCTCGGGGTGGCGCCGAGCGTGGCCGAACGGCCGGAGACGGTGGTCGCCGAGGGTGCTGTACACGCGCGGGCCGCGGTGGCGGCGGTGTCGAGCGAGCGGGTGGCGACGGCGCCCAGCGGGTCGGCCGCGAGGCGGACGTCCATTCGCCAGCGGTGGCTCAGCCCGGTGACGCTGGTGCTGGCGCTGCTGTGTTTTGTGCTGCCGTTCGCCACCGTCTCCTGCGAACTGCCGAACGGCTACGGACACGCCAAGCCGGGCGGGACGACCGAGTACAACGGACTCGACCTCGCGCTGGGCGGCAGGCCGGACGTACAGCCCGACCAGCGGCGCCCGGCCGACGAGTGGCGGGAAGACCGAATCGAACCGCAGCCGCTCTACGCGGCCGCGCTGCTCGTGCTCGGCGCGGCACTGGTCACGGCGTTGACGCTGACCCGGCAGCGGCGCCGCCGCGCGCTCATGGCAGGCCTGGGTGCGCTGGCCGGACTGTCGATGGTCGCCGGCCAGGCACTGGTGGTGAACAGGATCGCCGACCGGATCAGGGAGCAGAGCGCGGTGCCCGCCGGGAAGGACGCGCGCGACTTCGTGGGGACCGGCACCGGCTTCTGGCTGCTGCTCACGCTGCTCGCGCTGCTCGTCGCCGGCAATCTGGCCGCACTGCTGCCACGGCGCCGGCGACCGTAACCTGACGGCCCCGGCGCGGTATGCCGATCGGGCGTCTGTCGATGGTCGGGCTAGTCTTCCGCGATGAGTTCGCTGAACCGGCGCTACACCGATGAGGCCGGTACTGGGGTGGATGACGCGTGAGCGAGTACCAGTACTACGAGTTCGTGGCGATCGACCGGCCGTTGACGGCGGCCGAGCAGGGCGAGCTGCGGGCGGTGTCGACGCGGGGCCGGATCAGCGCGTCGAGCTTCGTCAACGACTACCAGTGGGGTGACCTGAAGGCCGATCCGCGCAAGTGGATGGAACGCTACTTCGACGCCCACCTCTACCTGGCAAACTGGGGTACTCACCGGATCGCGCTGCGGCTTCCGGTACAGCTGCTGGATCCGAATCTTGCGGCGACGTACTGCGTGGGTCACTCGGCTTCCTCGTGGGCCACGGACGAGCACGTGATCCTCGACCTGTACAGCAGGGACGAGGACGGTGACGAAGAGTGGTGGGACGACGAAGCCGCACTGGCCTCGATCGTACCGGTCCGGGCGGAACTGGCCGCCGGCGACAACCGGCTGCTCTACCTGGCGTGGCTGTTGTGCGTGCAGGACCAGGAGCTGGACGAGGACGATTTGGAACCGCCCGTCCCGCCCGGCCTGGCCGAGCTTTCCGGGCCGCTGCGCAGCCTCGCCGACTTCCTGCGCGTGGACGAGGATCTGCTCGACATGGCGGCCCAGGCCAGCGCACCCCTGACCCCGAAGGCGCCTTCGGCGGCAGCGCTGACCAAGTGGGTGCAGCGGCTGCCGATGGCGGACAAGGACGAGGTCATCGTGCGGCTGCTACGCGGCGACGGCGCGCATCTTCGCTCCGAACTGCTGCGCCGGTACGGCGGAGGTGCGGCGACGGAGGCCGTGGTTGGCGGTCGGACGGTGGGCGAGTTGCTGGCCGGCGCGCAGACGCGCTGGGCAGGCCGGCAGCGGCAGGCCGAAGAGCGTGAGGCGGCCGAACAGGCGCGCCGGGAGGCGGCGGCCGCTGCTGCCCGCGAGCAGCGCCTCGACGCACTGGCCGCCGCCCCTGAGCGGGCCTGGCAGCAGGTGGCGGAGCTGATCGCGACCAAGAAGCCCAAGGAGTACGACGCGGCGGTCGCACTGCTGGCCGACCTACAGGCACTCGGCGAACGCGACGGCCAGCGCAAGGCGTTCCGTGAGCGGATGCACCAGCTGCATCTGCAACACGCCCGCAAGCCGAGCCTGCTGGACCGCCTCGAGCGCGCCGGCCTCATCACGAGCACCACCAGCGAGACGCCGACATGAGCGCGGAGCTCTGTCGGCAGGAACAGGCCCTCCATCTCACTGTTGCGTCACAGAAGGGAAGTACGTCTCGTACTTAACGTACGTACGCGGGGGTCGCATGCCGGACGGGGAACGGTTGGAGGGCGCATGTCCATCGCCGCGCATTTCGACAGCTACTCGGCTGCTCGACCGCACTTCAAGGATCTCCTCGACGCTGCTCGACACGGCCGGGCGGCGACCGTACAGCGGGAGACAGGCCGGCGGGTGAGCGGCTGTGACCAGAGAGGGTGTTCGCCTGCGCTCACAAACTTGGATAGGTGACTGTCCGCCGAATCGAGCCGCCGGACGAGCTTTCATGATCAGAAACGGAGACCACAATGGCCATCGCCGTCTCGTCAAACCAGCATCGACGGCCACGCCTTGCCGTCAGCCCGGTCGTCCCGCTTGGCGTCAGCAACGGGGGTCAGTCTTCAACCTGGCCCCCAGACCGACTGCACCGACCCGCTCACACCGCAGGCCACAGCCGCTGCCATCGACCAGCTGATGTACTGCGACAGACCCTCCGTTTCGGAGGCGAGTAATACCCGATTTCGAGAGTATTGTCAGCGCCAATTCGTGCCAGCTTGTCCTGATTTTCGTCTTGTCTCGTCGGATGCGTCCAGGGTGGCCGGGCGGGGTCCGGGAACGGCGGAGCACACACGGAACGCGCCAGGATCCACTATGGACAGTTGTCCTGTTGGGTGGCACTGCCGTCAGGATTGTCGTACCCCGTTGCTAGGCTCCGTTGCGCCGACATCACCAGGGAGTGCCGCATGACCGAGATCGCCGCCAAGTAAGACCTCGCCACCTTCCTCCAGCGCGGCCCCAAGCCCGGCGGCCATCCGATCGACGAGATGCGCGAGTCCGTCTGCCGGACCTGCGACGGCCCGGCGGCGACCGCAATCGAACTCATCACGACGTTCCCAAGCGGGGAACATACCCACGGCCACGGCACCACTACGCACCGGTGTCGCTGTCGAGTTCGACGTCAGAAAACCGTTCCAGTGGTGCGGAAGAGTACGTAACGGCTCCGGCGTCCCGATCCCGGCGGCCAGTCCTCGATGGCGTCATCAACTGCCGCGCAGCGCTGCACTTATCTCGGCGGGGTCAGCGGGGCGGCTGTCGCCCCACACCTCGCGCGCCCGGGCGACCTTCATGGTGAAGTTGTCGATCAGCGCCCTGGCCCGCTCCGGGGAGGTCGTGGGATCGCGCAGGATCTCGCTGTAGCGCACCGAGTCGACGACCGCCGACTTCACCCGCTCGTGCCGCAGGTAGCGCCAGAGATCGTCCTCCCAGCCGCGCCGTACCTCTGGTGGCTGGCGCGCGAACCAGGCGCCCCGGATCAGCTCTTCTTCGCCCGGCTGGTAACCCATCTTGTGCAGGTGGGAGGCGAGGTCATAGACAGGGTCACCCCACAGCGCTAGCTCCCAGTCGATGATCACCAGCTTGCCAGCACTCGTCCGGATCATGTTCTTGCGGTGCACGTCGGCGTGTACAAGCTGGAAAGGACGTGAGGTCATGGCGGACCAGTCGATCGATGCCAGCGGCTCCTCGGGGAAGCCGAGCCGCTGCCACATCCCGCCGTGCTCGGGGCTGTATCGCCGGTGCACAGCGGCCGTCACCGCGGACAGCCGACTGGCGAAGCCGCGACAGTCGCCATCTGCCGGCCAGCCGCCGGGAGTCGGCGGTAGCTCGGCAACGGGTACCCGCGCGAGCGCGGCGAAGAAGTCCGCGACCTGCTCGATCGTTCCGTCGGGCACCCGCACGCCGCGCGGCGCGATGGTGTCCACAACATCACCCTCGATGTATTCGTGGATCTGGAAGCGCGGATCCACGCTCGCCGCCCGCAACCGGGGCACGGAGGACAGGTGCCGCCCGACAGCAGCGAGAATGAGGTACTCCGGCCAGACGGTGAGATCCATCGTGGCCGTGTCCGGCATCGGGATCCGCACCAGGTCCTCGCCGACACGGACGTTGTGGTTGTAGAAGCCTGCCGCTCGCTCGGTGTGCTCAAGTGCGGCCTGGTAACGCTCGGACAGACCGTCTGCGAGGAGGCGGCTTAGCACATCACCGATTCGCCGGTCGAGATCGGCCACGCCCGGCGGCAACTGCAACAGTCGCCGGGCCTTCTCGGCGGCGGCCGCCAGAGCAGGCTCGGGCCGGCCGATCCGCTCCGCCAGCCGTGCGCCGACGATTGCCATAGTTGGGTACACCTCGGCGTCCTCGAATTCCGAAACCGCCCATCGCACCGCGGCCATCGCCTCGTCCAGCCGCTGGCTCCGCACCAGCCATCCAGCGCGGTACAGCTCGGCGCGTGCCCGGCCGGAGCGGTAGGCCGCACGCTCGAACGCGGCGATCGCCTCCGTCAGCGCATACTCCGCGGCGTCCAACTCGCCAAGCACTGTGTGGGCGAGTCCGAGCGCGCTGTACGCCTTGCCCAGCTCGTGGTTCGCGCCGATCTCGCGTTGCCGATCGATCGCCTCGTGGGCCGCCTGGACGGCGGCCGTCGGATCGGTCAGCGCGAGCAGTTCGGCGGTATTGGTCTGAATGTCGGCCAGACCCACCACGCTGCCGCCGGCCAGGTAGCGTTCGCGGGCTCGCTCGAGGTACTCCCTTGAGGCCTCATAGTCGTACATGAATCGATACCCAAGGTGCACCAGTCGCCACAGGTCACCCCGGCCCTCGTGCCGGTCGGTAGGCAGCAGCCGGTCGATCTCCTCGGCGGCCTCGATCGCCCGCACAAACCGGCCCTGCGCCATATGTAGATCGGCCGCCCACAGGCCGGCGTCCAGCCGGGTCGGTCCGTCGTACTCCTGCCACACGACCTCGTAGCGGCGCAGGGCATCCGCGGTCTGACCGAGTATTCGTCTGGCATGTCCCGCGGCCACTGCCAGTCTGGCCCGTACCTCGTCGCTGGGCGGCTCCACCGGCACATCGACGGTCAGTTCCAAGGCGCCCTGCGAGTCGCCGCGCATCAGCAGCGCATCGACGTGCAGGTAGGTGGCCAGGTACTGCAGTTGCGGAGACGGCTGCTCGGCGAGGAACTCCTCCAAGTCGGCGACCATGCCGTCGACGCCTGTTGCGGCCGCCGCGCTGCGGACGCGGTCGATGTAGCCCAGGAGCGTCACCGGCTCCAGATCACCGCCGCGAATGCCGTGGAAGGCGGCCTCGCGCAGGGCAACCGCCGCTGCTGCCGGATCACCGGCGGCAGCGGCCCGACCGCGCCAGACCGTGTGCAGCAGCCGATGCAACGCCCGTAGGCTTTCCGAGCTCAGTCGTTGGCAAATTGTGGTCGCCATGAGCAGGTGCAGACGCAGCCCCACCACGCCGGCCGGCTGTACGAACGAGTAGCTGGTGAGCGACTCCCAGGCCAGGTTGTGCGACGGTAGACCATACGCGGTGGTGACAGCCTGAAAGATCTCGGGATCGAAGATCCGCGTAGCGCTGAGCAGCTCGATGGTGCGCACATCATTAGGGTCCACATGCTGCAGGAAGCGTTCAAGAATGGCTTCCGGAGACACCACCGAACCGGTCGCGGTGCCAGTGTCGTGCGCCAGATGGAGGTAGAACGGCAGGCCGGCGCTGCCCATTGCGATGGACTTCGCCAGGTCCGAGTCGGTGACGCCCATGGCCCGCAGCAGTTGCAGGCGCGCCTCCATCGGCAGTCCTTCGACGGGCAGAGTGCGGATGAGGTCGGCCCACGCCCGGTCGTAGTTGTGCCAGTTCACGGCCTCCCGGCTGGCTACCACTACCAATCCGGTGTCGAATTGGGCGATCAGGTCGCGCAACCACGCATCCATCGATGCGGTACGCCCAGCCCGCGCTGCGCCGCCGACCAGCGCCTCGTAGGCATCGACGAACAGCAGAGGCGTCCGTTCGGCCGTCTCTTTTATGTCGGCGGCGAAGAGGAAGGTCACCGCGTCCATCAACTGGGGCAGTTGTAGGTTGTCCAACTCCTGGAGCGTTTCGTTGGCGCGGATATGGTGCCAGCGACGCACGCTGCGGGCGCCGGCATCGAGCAGCCGTGCGGCGGTGCCGAACACCGGCAGCCCGGTGGCGTTGTCCAGCAGAGAGGCGAGGACCTCGCTGTTCTCCACAATCCGCGAACCCTCTTTGTTCAGGCTCAACTTTGGATGCAGCCGCTGCCAGAGGACCGCGTACGCGATATCGAAGCGATGAAATTTAACCTGTTGCTGACCGAACTGCTCGCGAAGGACCGCCAGCGCATCCTGCTGCTCGCGCTGTGCCGGCACCTGCAGGTCGAGCAGTGCCGTTGGCCAGCCCTCCGGCACGCGCTTGCGCAGCTCCGCCAGCAGCCGCGACTTGCCGATGCCGCCGACGCCGGTCACGTTGAGCACCCGGGCAGCGGAATCCCGGCCGACGAGCATCTCGTCAAATGCCCCGATGGCATTTTCACGATCGACAAATGGACGTCGCGAGGCTCCGGGGCGAAACCGTGGCACGAGCGTCATGGACACCTCCGGTAACGGGCGGGAGACGCCCCGTAGGGTACCTGACCGATTCGAGCCCGTCATCGCTGAAACGGGGATGGACCAACGCTTCAAGGGGCGCAGACCGGTTGATCGGCGACGATAGATCAATCCACAGTCAGTGATGCCTAGTGTCCGGATGGACGACGATCACCCGACATGAGCTGTGGCGGTACGAGTGTGGGACGCGGCTGCGGGCGGCCCAATGACGGCCACGCCACCCACGTCGAACTGCCACCGGTACGGTCGGCGAAGCCACTCGTCTGGACCGACCAACGCGCCTCACCAAACCGGACGTGGCGCGAATGACGAAGAACGAGGCCATCACGCGGCTGAACCAGTACTGGGCCGGAGAGCGAAGGGAGGACTCATGACCGAGTTCCGCGACTCGCAAGAAATTCGCGCCGAGCTGGGCGACGGCAACACCGACGCGCTTACCTTGGGCCGAGAGCGGTGCCACTTGAACGGGGACGGCGCGCCCTGGGTGTTTGCTGGGCCGACAGTCCGGCTGGCAAGCGCGATGCCGTTACCGTTGGCGGATGCCTGACGTGTCGTACGACGATCTGCTTGCCGGCTTCTCCGACGTTCAGCCGTACACCTCGGAAGTCGCCACAATCGCACCCAGCTCGGCCGGCGGCCATGTGGTGCTCGACGGCGATGTGGTCGTCTACGTAGGGTCGACGGGCGAATTGCGGCGCCGGCTCCGGCAGCACTTGACCGGCAACCGGGGCTCGTCGGTGCTGCACGACCAGGTCGGCCAGCTCCTGGATACGCCAGAGCATGCCGCCTCCGCCGTCGAGATCGCGGCCTGGCTGGGACAGCGCACGGTCCGCTGGTACGAGACGGACAACCCGGAGAGCGTCAAGGAAACATTGGTCATAGCGCTCAAACCGCGCTTCAATCGGCGAGTGCCGAACCAACGGTGAAAGTGCGGCCGGCGTAGGCAGCGGTGAGCCGGCCGGCGTAGCGCTCGGCGACGAGGGCTTCACCGTCGGCGGGCGCGTCACACTGGACAACGCGGGTGGGCACGGCCTGACCGACGCCGTCAGTGAGGCACTCGCGAATGTGGCCGAGCATGTCGGACGAGGTCCCGCAGTGACTCGGGCGAAGAGCCGGCTGCGGTCGGTCAGCCTCTCCGCGTACGGTCGAGGATCATGACAGCCTCGACCGCCTTGTCGTACACAACGCGCAAGGCACCCGAGTCGCTCTGCTGGCCGGCTCCTCTATCTGCGCTCGAACCGTCAACAGGTAGTCGGCCAGGGCCAGCGCGCGGTCTCGGATCGTTGTGGGAGCGTCGTCGACGGCGTCGATGATGCTCATGCCGCGACCACCCGGTGCTGTTCGAGATGGGACATCACCGCTTGGTTGGCCTCCCAGCCGTCCGGGAACTTCACTACCTCGTTGAGGTACATCCGGCCCGTGGACGGGTGTGCGTCCAGGAGGGCCGAGATGCCGGCGCGCGCTACCACGATGCAGGCGTGGCGGTGCCTCGACGTCAGCACGCACAGCCGGCCCGCCTCCAGGTGGAACGCCGTCGCGTCCCGCCGGCCGGAGAGCGGGTGCCACACCACGGTTACGTCGTACTCGCGGCCCTGCAGGCGGTTCGCCGTATCAACCGTGATACCGGAGTCTGCTGGCAAGTGCTGACGGACCGCTGCGGCCTGGTCGCGATGAGCGGTGCCGATCGCGATGCGCCCCGCCGTCACCGCGGCGCCGTCGGGGAACTTTTCCGACCTCGCCACGGCGCCGCGTGCCATGATGCGTAATGCCGCGTCCGCGCAGGCCTTCGCGACTTCGGCGTCCGTGCGCATGCTGTGCCGTGCCGGCAACTCGTGCAGCGCCCAGCCGGAGCGGGCCGCGTTCGCGAGCGATGCGTCGAGGGGAGACGCGCCGAACGCGTGCGTCTGGAAGGTCAACGAGCGGTCGCCGAGGCCGGTGCCGGAAGTGAAGCCCGTGAACGGGTAGAAGGCCTCCGAAACTACCGGCGCAGCCGTAGCAGGCAGCCGCCACGACACCGGCAACCGGTGCACCGGAACGTTCTCGTTGTGTCGCAGGAGAACGGCCACCGCGCTCAGCTGCGGGTCCCAGGACAAGCCCGCCCAACGCTCCGTCTCCACCGTCGAGAACGGGTCCAGCTGACCCGGATCGCCGACGAACAGCGTCCTTTCGAACCGGCCGGCGATGCGCAGCAGCGCGTCGGAACGCATCTGGTACGCCTCGTCGACGATTGCCCACGCCCACGAGCCGTCCGTCAGCATGCCCCACTTCGCCGCCGTGCCGACGATGACCCGTGCCCCGGCCAGCCCGGCCATAGCCGTATCGACGGTGACGTTGCGGTGCCCGGAGATCCGCGCCACCGGCACGTAGTTCTGGGCCGAGAGCCGGCCGATCGGCAGATCCGGCGCTGCCGTGGCGAGGTTGTTGATGAGATCGTCGACCTGCTCGTTGGTCTGGGCCACGATGGCGATCGGCTCGCCCAGCTCGGCGAGGTGCCGCGCGGCCCGTACGACCAGCGTCGACTTCCCGGCGCCCGGCGGGGAATCGACGACCACGCCGCGCGCCGGACCGTGCTGCAGATTGGCCATGACGGCGGGGAACACGTCGGTGGTCACGACCAGTCCTCCACGGCATCCTCTTCGGTGGGCGCGGGAGGCGCCGGCGGGCCGCCGTGCGTCCATGGGGTGTCGTCCGCGTCCGGGAACTGCCCCGCTCGCTGGAATTCGTCCGAGATCGTGCTGTACGTAATCCACTCCCCCTCTGCGGGGACGCTGCCCGGCGGCGGGGTCAGGGAGCGTCCCATGCCGCCGGTGAGTTCCAGCAGGACGTCCAGGCCACCTTCGGCCAGCGTCACGGCAACGATGTCCGCCTTCTGCCCGGTCCGGGCCGGCGATTGCACGCAGACGCCGACGCCCAGCCGCAGCGGGTCCTGCGTCCGCACCGTGATGTGCGGGCGGAGCCTGCGGCGGGTGCCAGAAGCATCGACGCGGTCGGGTTCGGCGTGGACGACCGTGCCGGCGAATGCCTCGCCGGTGAGCCGATACTCGGCCATGACCAGCGGGTCGTCGAGGGCACGCTGGGAGTCGTACGCGGCCTGCGCCCGCTCCAGTCGGCTGAGCCGGCGGGCGGCGGCAACGGCGTTGTCCCGGCGGGCCTGCGGCAGCGCGTTGCCGTCGCTGAGGTAGGTGACGTAGCTGGTGTACGCGTCGCGGTCCTGGGCCCAGCGGTCCACGACACTCGCCCCGGGCGTGAGGCCGTTGAGTAGCTCGGCGCCCTTCCACATGAGCCGCCACGTCGGCTCGAGCTGCGTCGCGAGGACCGCCTCCAGCCTGGAGAGCGCCTGCTGACGGGCTACCGGATTGCCATCGGTGCGCGCATACCGGTCGATGGCCGGAGCCAGTCGATCGGCGTCGAACGTGGGGTCGGTCGTCGGGCCGGCCGGCGGACAGATCTCCGGGTCCTCGGCGTCGAGCGCGGCGTCGAACGGCGACCGCCCGGCGGGCGGGTCGAGCCAGGCCAGCAGTGCGGCGAGGTTGGCGTCTTCGACGGCGCTCTGCCCGGTCGCCCAGTGCGCGCCGAGCACCGAGGTCATGGCGAGCAGCATCGACGATCCGGGGTACTCGGCCCGTTCGGAGAAGAACGTGAGCCACTGGCCGAACAGTGGCACGACCCGATCGACGGCGTATTCCCCGTACGTGCGGCGCAGCCTGGTCGAACGGCCGAAGAGGCGCACGAAGCCGATGCCGCCCGGGTTCGGTACGAGCAGCTGCGGGGCGTCGGTGAAGCGCTGCCGGCTCTCGCGGCCCCGCCCTCCGGGCACCTCCTCCTGGCGTCGGGCGAAGCTGTCCACATAGGTCACGACGAAGCGGCCGAGCTCCGCGGCGAAGGCGAAACGCTGGTCACGGTTGCGCGGCTGGGGCACCACGAAGAGTCGCGGCGCGTCCGGCCGGTCGCCGACCATCGCCGCGAGTGGCGCGTTGGCCTCACCGGCGAGGGTGAGCGGGATGAACACGAGCGGCCGGGGGCTGACGTGGGTGTGCCGGACCGCGGTGATGCGCTGGGCGGCATGGTCGCGGACCGCGAGCGCCCGCGCGATGGAGGTCAGCGACGTCATGCCGGGATCCCGAAGCACTCGTTGCGCAGGCGCATGGCTGCCCGCAGTACCACCGCGGCCTCGATCTGCTCTGGAGCTGGCGGCAGCAGGCCGCTGGCCAGGCCCAACGCGCTCTCGACCCACTCGACGCTGCCGAGCTCCTCGCTGACGGTATGACCCAGCGCGTGCGTGGTGCCGCGGGCCTCGCGGCGGCAGAAGTACGACATCTCGCACGTGGACAAGCAGTCGGGAGAGTAGCGGGCCGGGATGTGCTCCAGCGCCGCGCACAGTTCACCGGCCGGACGCGTGGGCTTGCCGTCGCGGTCCGGCGCCAGGTCGAATGTCAGGTCGTCGTCCAGCGGCGCCAGCTGCTCGTCGATGCGGGTCATCCGGTTGAGCTGCCGATTGAGCACGGTGAGCTGGCGGCGCACGTCGAGCTTCGTGGCGACCGCGTGGTTGGAGAAGTTCTCCGGGCAGACCAGCACCACGTTGTGCGAGACCAGCTCCGGATCGAGACCGAGTTCCTTCAGCAGCTGGCGCAGCGCCACGACGTACACACCCGACTGCACCGCGGCCGCGGCGACCTTGCCGCCGTCGGCCTGGCCGTCAATGACCGCGAACGACTTGATCTCGATGATGTGGAAGACGCCCTGGAACTGGAACGCGATGAGGTCCGGCTCGAGGAACACCTGCCGGCCGCCGACCGGCAGGCGCAGCAGCGGGTGGTCGAACAGCGTGCCGAACTCGTCGGTGCCCTTGACGGCGGCGCCGAGCACCTGCCGGGCCAACGCGTGGCGCACGTTCTGGCTCGTGTTGCCGGCGACCTCCTCGAGGTCGCGGTACGCCACCTCGGGAATGGCCAGGTCGAGCACCTCCCGCAGCATGCGCAGCAGCTCGGCGCAGCCGTTGGCCTTCACCTGCGCCTCGAACGCGCGGGTGCGGGTGATGGCGAACGGCGACTGCCCGTAGGGCGGTGGGAAACCGACCCGGGCGGCGACCGTGCGCTTGTCGACCCCCGCGGCGTCCATGACGGCACGGCGGGTGCAGCCGGGGTTGGTGGTCAGCGCGGCGATCGTGCGGGCGTTGTGCGGCACGGGCGGCACCGGGCCGCGCAGCTGATCGAGCCGCGATTCGGTGCTGTTCACAGGAAGTGTTCCTTCGCGGGGGAAACGGTGGGGCTACACGGCCTTGCGGTCCTCGTGGTCAGGCACATCCAAAGGGCTGCCGAAGAGCCGCCTCTTGTCGTCGAGCTGGGTGCGGGCCCGGGCGGCGGCCGCTTCGCGGTGCGACCGGTCGGCCGGCTCGTGCGCTTGCAGTTCGGCGCGTGCGGCGCGGATGACGGTGCCGGGTCTGGTCGAGCCGATGCCGTCGGCAGCACCGGGGATGTTCTCCGCGAACAGCCACAGCAGGCGGGTGGTGGCGCGGTCGATCTCGGGAAGCCGATCGACGTGTTCGGCGATGCTGACGGCGGCGTAGAGGAAGTCGACCCGCGGGCTCAGCGCGCCGATGATGCGCCGCTCGAGCGGCCAGGTCGAGACCGCGAGCAGGCCACGCACCGCGGCGAGCCGGTCAGCGGTGAGTGCGGCGCAGAGATAGTACGGCCGGGCGAACGGCGACGAGCGGAACGAGCGCTCCTCGTCGCGGCGGAGGCTGGTGAGCTTGGCGCTGTTCATGTCCCCGCTGAAGCAGGCGTTGTAGACCTGGGCGATCAGTCGCGGCGCGGCCGGCACGGTGAGCAGAGTCAGGGCGCTGTGGACCTGCTCGCGCAGCGGTAGCAGGGAACCGCTCTCCCGTTGCGTAGACGCCGGTGCCGGTTCGGGCTCGTGCGCCTCATCCAGTGCGTCATCCAACGCGTCTTCCAGCGCGCGCACTTCTGCCCGCAGCATCCTGACCCGAGGCCGGTCGCCGACTGCCCTTGCGTGGCGGATCTCGGCGTGCAGCGCATCGATCCGCCGCTCCAGTTCCTCAACGCTGCCGGCCATGGTTGCGACAGTACCGCTCTCCAGTAATTTCCAGCAATCCCCACTTCGGACACTGCTGGCGCACCGAAGAGGCTACGAAGCGTCATGCCGGGGGGACGAACACGGTTCTCCTGGCATCGAACCCGCTCCACACCCGGAATGAATCCGCCGGACGGCCGGTGAAGGCCTGTCCGGCTGGCGTGATTGTCGCCGCAAATCCTGACGGTCTGGTCCGTTTTGTCCGGTCGGCAGCCCCTCACGGACAGAGAAGCACCGTTGCGTGCTTCCACTAGATTCCACTAAGTTCCAGTAATCGCCAGGCACCGCTCGGTGCCGATCCAGCTGCTCCGGCAACGTCTGACCGCACTCGATTACATGGGGGGCGACATGGAACATCTCGTCACGGCCGACGGCGAGCGACCGGACCTGGACGCGGTACTTCGCGGCCTGCGGGCTTCCGGGCTGCAGCCGGTGGTGTTGTACGACCTGAGCGGCGCCGGCGAGGTGGTGGTCGTCGGGGTCGCGAACGACGACCGAGCCGCCGCACCCGCACCGGTCGGCTGGCAGCGGCTGAGCGACCGGGAGCGCGCCGTGGCGCGGCTGGTCGGGCAGGCATTCACCAACCAGCAGATCGCACGACGGCTCGGCATTTCCGCACACACGGTGAACTACCACCTGCGGCAGATCTTCCGGAAGCTGGCGATCGGTTCCCGAGTGAGCCTGGCGGCCTACGCCAAGCTTCCCGGAACGGGCCAGGCGAAGAGCTGACGATGACCATGACGTCGGGTCAGGGTGGACCGGTTCACCCCGCGGTGCGGGTAGCGGTGGCCGACCCGGGGTAGCCGCACCATCCGTGAGAACCGACGCCCAGGTTTCGCTCAGGTCCGCCCGGCGCGCCGACGCCTTGCCGGCGCGCCCAAGGCGCCCGGACCGGCTGCGTACTGCCCTGGCGGTTGCCATGCTCCTGGCCGGCCTGGGCGTGCTCTCGACGCCGGGCCGGGCGCGCGCCGCCGAGCCGCACATCGGCATCCACGTGCGCGACGGCCGGCTCGTCGAGGCCGACGGCAGCGACCTCGTGCTGCGCGGCGTCAACCACGACTTCATGTGGTACCCGGACCAGAACAGCTCGTTCGCGGCCATCAAGGCGGCGGGCGCCAACGCGGTGCGGGTCACCCTCGGCATCGGCCACCAGTGGCGACGGGCCCCGGCCCGGGAGGTGGCAACCGTCGTCGACCTGTGCCAGAAGAACCGGCTGATCTGCATCTTCGACGCCCACGACACCGCCGGCTTCGGCCAGGACAAGAAGGCGGCGCCGATGGCGGAAGCGGTGCGGTTCTGGCTCAGTTTGCGTGACACCATGGTCGGCCACGAGGACAACGTCCTCGTGAACATTGCCGACGAACCGTTCGCCAACGGCACCACGTGGCCCTGGGCGCAGCAGACCGCCGACGCGATCCGCCAGCTGCGCGCCGCCGGCTTCAGGCACACGCTGCTGGTTGACGGCCCAGGCTGGGGTCAGGACGAGTCGTTCATCATGCGCGACAACGCCGAGCGGGTTGTCGCCGCCGACCCCACCGGCAATACCGCGTTCGACATTCACATGTATGGCATGTTCAACACGGCGCCGAAGGTCAACAGCTATCTCACCTCGTTCACCAAGCGCCACCTGCCGATTCTCATCGGCGAGTTCTCCAGCCAGCACCAGTGGGGCAAGCCGGACGAGGACGCCATCATGGCCGACGCGCAGGCGCAGCACCTCGGCTACCTCGGCTGGTCCTGGAGCGGCAACGACAAGCAGTTCAGCTACCTGGACCTGGTGAACAACTTCGACGGCAACAGCCGCACGGCCTGGGGGCGGCGGTTCATCAACGGCCCCAACGGCCTCGACACGGACACGCGAGAGGCGACGGTGTTCCGCAACAGTACGGCCGGTGTCGTCGACCCCAAAAGCGCCGCCCCGCAGGGGTTGACCGTCACGGACGTGACCCCGAGCAGCGTCCGACTCGCCTGGCAGCGCCGCCCGGACCGGATCGGCGGCACGACGTACCAGGTGATCGCCGTCAACGGCGCGGCCGAGACACCGGTCGCGACGACCAACCGCCCCGACGTGACGCTCAAGGGCCTGAAGGGCTCGACCGAGTACACCTATGCCGTGTATGCCCTGAACCTGCTCGGCAAGCGCTCACCGCGCTCGGCCATGGTCGCCGCGGTCACGCCCCCGGCGCGCTAGGTGACTGGTGCTAAACGCGGGCTGATTGGTGACGCCGGTCAGCCCGCGTTTGTTGTTGGGGCGAGGTCGGGTTCGGGAGGTGCGCGCGGA